>JBOGDU010000119.1:0-8222 GCA_050743145.1 Jiangellaceae bacterium
GCGACGAACACGGGCCCGCGTGAGGTCCCGGTCGCGGTCGCCGGCCCGCCTGAGGCCGTCGAGCAGGTCGAGGCGGCGCTGGGCGCCGCTCCAGGCCCCGACGATGTCGCGGCCTTCGAGGTAACGGCGGTCGCGGACGAGGTGGCGGCGACCCTGGCCATCGAGGAACGGGATGTGTACGGCGCGGTGGTCGTGACTCCGGACGGGCCGCGACTGCTCGTGGCTTCCGCGGCGGGGCCCGCAGTGGCGCAGATGCTGCGCGCCGCCGCGGCCGAACTGTCGGAGCCGGGTGCGGCAGCACCCGTCACGGACGTCGTGCCGACGACACCCGATGACCCGACCGGAGCGGGCCTCGCGGCCGGCGTCCTGCCAGTGATCATCACCAGCGCGGCCGGAGGCCTGATCGCAGCGGTCGCCCTGCGCAGCACGCGGCTCCGCCTCGCGGCGGTCACCGGGATCACCGTGCTCGGCGGTCTGGTCTCGGCCGCCGTACTCCAGTACGGCCTGGGCGTCGTCGACGGCTCCTACGTGGAGGCTGCCGGCGTGGCCGCGCTGCTGATCGGCGCCGTCGCGGCAGGCGTCGCAGGCCTCGGGGCTGTCCTGGGGCGGCCCGGCGCCGTCCTCGGCCTGCTGGTGATGATCCTCGTCGGCAACCCGCTCTCGGCGGCGGCGAGCGCACCCGAGATGCTGCCCCAGCCATGGGGGGCGGTGGGCCAGTTCCTGCCCCCTGGTGCCGGAGTGAGTGCCCTCCGTTCGGTTGCGTTCTTTGACGGTGCCGCCGCCCGCACGCCGATCCTCGTGCTGTCCATCTGGCTCGTCGCCGGACTCCTCCTGACGGCCGTGGCGGGCACGCGGCGGCGGGCGGAGCCGGCAACGCCGACCTCTGCACCGGAGGTGTCGGCGGGGGTCTGACCACACCACCGCCGAACCGTGCGTGCACGCCTAGGCCGGCGGGATGTTCTGGTTCAGCCGGAAGAAGTTGTCCGGGTCGTACTGCTGCTTCACCAGTCGGAGCCGGTCGTACGACGCCGCACCGTAGGACTCACGGACCCGTTCCTGTCCCTCCTCCATCCAGAACGAGCGAGACCACTCCCGTTCCTCGTCGAAGCCGCGCTGCTGGGAGCACGAGGGCGCCCGAAGGTACATCGTGCAGCGCGCCGACCCCGCCGGGCTCTTCGTCCTGTGTACGACGCGCGTACCGTGCGGTCACGTGACCAGCAGGGTGGATCCGGTTCGGGGACGGGAGACGTTCGAAGCCGGCATCCGGTCGCTTCGCGACTGGATGGCGGCTCTTCCCGACGAGGCATGGGCGGCGCCGAGCGTGCTCCTGACTTGGACGGTCAGCGACCTGGCGGCGCACGTGTCGATTGTGGCAGGGTCGCCCGCCTCGATCGAGCGGGCGCCACGCGGCGCTGCTGCGCTGAGCCCCGCTGCCTACATGCGCAGGTACGCCGCTGCCGCTGCGGACATCGCTCAGGAAACCAGGGCGGCGGCGGGCGGACCGGACCGCAGCCCTGCGACGGCGCTGGCTGCGATCGACGAGCGGCTCGCGTCGGCTCTGGTGGTCCTCGACGCCCTCGATGCCGACGACCCCGTGGTCGCCGCCTCCCGCGGTCCTATCCGACTCGGCGACTATCTGGCCACGCGTGCCGTCGAGATTGCCGTGCACGCCGACGACCTGGCCCGCTCGGTTCGTGGTGTCGATCCGCCTCACGTTCCCGCGGACGCCGAGCGGCTCGCGGTCCGGACCCTTCTCGAGGCGCTCGCCGAGCGTGCGCCCGGCCGCAGCGTCGAGGTGCGCGTACCGCCCTATGCCGCCGTGCAGTGCATCGAGGGCCCTCGTCACACGCGGGGCACGCCGGGGAACGTCGTCGAGACCGACCCGACCACGTGGCTACGTCTCGCCGCAGGTCGGATCACCTGGGACGACGCCATCGCCTCGGCGCGTGTCTACGCCAGCGGTGACCGCGCCGACCTGGCGGCCTACCTGCCGGTCTGCTGAGGCGTGAGGTCGTACCGCCTGCTCGAGGCTTCTCGACATCCGGCGCGAGATCAGCCTGCCGTCAAACGCCGAGTAGACGGCGCCGGGCGCGAATCCCGCTGGGGCACGACTAGAGTCCGGCCACGTGACCGATCTTCGCGCGGCAGTCGAACGTGTCCTCCCGTCGGTCCGGGCAGATCTCGAGCGGCTGATCCGGATCCCCAGCGTCGAGGTCGACCCCGGCGCTGCCGATGACGTCCGCACGTCCGCCGAGACCGTGGCGGACCTGGCGCGCGCCGCCGGCGCCGCCGACGTCGAGATCCTCTCCGTCCCCGACGGTGCGCCGGCGGTGATCGCCCATTGGCCGGCGCCGGACGGTGCGCCGACCGTGCTTCTCTACGCCCACCATGACGTCCAGCCCACTGGAGATGTCGCCGACTGGACGAGTGCACCGTTCGAGCCGACCGAACGTGACGGGCGCCTCTACGGCCGGGGCGCCGCGGACGACAAGGCCGGCATCATGGCCCATCTGGCCGCACTACGGGCCTACGAAGGCCGGCCGCCGGTCGGGGTCACGCTGTTCGTGGAAGGTGAGGAGGAGGACGGTTCTCCGACGCTCGTGCAGTTCATCGAGACCTACCGCGACAAGCTCGCCGCGAATGTGATCGTTGCTGCCGACTCGGTCAACTGGAGCGTCGACACACCGGCGTTGACCACCAGCCTGCGTGGTCTCGTGGACTGCTTCGTCGAGGTCAGAGTCCTCGAGCATGCCGTGCATTCGGGCATGTTCGGCGGTCCGGTCATCGACGCGCTGACCAGTCTGTGCCGCCTGCTCGCGACGCTGCACGACGAGCGCGGGGACGTCGCCGTGCCCGGCCTGGTCAGACGCGTGGCGGAGGAGGTCGACTACCCGGAGCAGCGTTACCGCGCCGAAGCGGGTGTGCTCGACGGGATCCGCCTGTCCGGCAGCGGTTCGTTGGGCGACCGACTGTGGACCGGGCCTGCGTTGTCCGTCGTCGCCCTCGACGCCACTCGCGTCGCCGATGCGGCCAACGTGCTGGTTCCCGCCGCGCGGGCGAAGGTGAGCCTGCGACTCGGCCCCGGGCAGGATCCCCGCGTGGCAATGGACGCCCTGACCGACCACCTGCACTCGCACGCCGAATTCGGAGCGCAGGTGATCGTCACCGAGGGATCCCTCGCGGCGCCGTGCGAACTCGACACCGACAACGCCGCCTACGACGCCGCCCGGGAGGCGTTCACCGACGCCTTCGGCAGGGCGCCGGTCGAGTTGGGGCTCGGCGGGACCATCCCGTTCATCGCCGAGTTCGCCGTCGCGTTCCCCGACGCTGCGATCCTGGTCACCGGCGTCGAGGACCCGGACGCCCGTGCGCACGGCGTCGACGAGAGCCTGCATCTCGGCCAGTTCGCCAAGGTCTGCCTGGCCGAGACGCTGCTCCTCGAGCGGCTGGCCAAGGCGGGTTAGGACCTCGGGCACGCCGCGGCCGATCGGCGGGCCGGGTGACGACCGCAGCCGCCGTACACTCGGGACCGTGGCGCGCGGCGACGGTCGACTCACCCACGAGGCCGATCCACACGACCGGGGTCCGCAGGACGCCTGCGGGATCTTCGGCGTCTGGGCACCGGGTGAAGAAGTCGCCAAGCTCACCTACTTCGGGCTCTACGCCCTCCAGCACCGTGGCCAGGAGTCAGCCGGCATCGCCGTCGGCAACCACGAACAGATCCTCGTCTACAAGGACATGGGCCTGGTCAGCCAGGTCTTCGACGAGTCCACCCTCAACTCGCTCGTCGGGCACGTCGCGGTGGGACATACGCGCTACTCCACCACCGGGGGCAGCCGCTGGGAGAACGCCCAGCCGACCCTGGGTGCGACCTCGACGGGCACGGTGGCGCTGGCCCACAACGGCAACCTCACCAACACCGCCGAACTCCTCGACCTGGTGCGGAGCAAAGTCGGCACCCAGGTCGGTGAGCTGCGCTACGGCAACACCTCCGACACCGCCCTGGTCACAGCTCTGCTCGGAGCAGACCCCGACACCGCGCTCGAGCAGGCCGCCGTCAATGTGCTGGAGAGCTTGCGCGGGGCGTTCTCGCTGATCTTCTCCGACGAGTCGACGTTGTACGCGGCACGCGACCCACAGGGCATCCGGCCCCTGGTGCTGGGCCGGCTGGAGCGCGGCTGGGTTGTGGCGAGCGAGACGGCGGCCTTGGACATCGTCGGCGCCTCGTTCGTGCGCGAGGTCGAGCCCGGCGAACTGGTGGCGATCGACGAGGCGGGCCTGCGAACCCGCCGCTTCGCCGACGCCGATCCGAAGGGATGCCTGTTCGAGGTCGTCTACCTGGCCCGCCCCGACACCCACATCGGCGGCCGCTCGGTGCACGCGACCCGGGTCGACGTCGGCCGCCGGCTGGCCCGCGAGCACCCCGTCGAGGCCGACCTGGTGATCCCGGTTCCGGAGTCCGGCACGCCGGCGGCGGTCGGCTACGCCGAGGAGTCGGGCATCCCGTACGGTCTCGGCCTGGTCAAGAACTCCTACGTCGGCCGGACGTTCATCCAGCCCTCGCAGACGATCCGCCAGCTTGGCATCAGGCTCAAGCTCAACCCGCTGCGAGAGATCGTCGGTGGGCGTCGCCTGGTCGTCGTCGACGACTCGATCGTGCGCGGCAACACCCAGCGTGCCCTGGTCCGGATGCTCCGTGAGGCGGGTGCGCGCGAGCTCCACGTGCGCATCTCGAGCCCGCCGGTCACCTGGCCGTGCTTCTACGGCATCGACTTCGCCACGCGGGCAGAACTGATCGCCACCGGGCTCACCACGGACGAGATCTGCCGGTCGATCGGCGCGGACTCACTGGGCTACGTGTCGCTCGAGGGTCTGGTCGGGGCCACGACAGTGCCCATGTCACGACTGTGCCGCGCCTGCTTCGACGGCGTCTATCCGGTCGAGCTCCCCGAGTCGGCGTACCTGGGCAAGCACGTCCTCGAACAGACGGAACTGCCGATCGCGCGCGGCCCGGCGATGCCGAACCCGGTCGATGTCGACGGTGTCGCGACCGGAATCGCCGATGGTGCCGCCGACGCCCTCACCCGTCCCTGAGGCCGGGCGCGGCAATCGTCACCACTCCCCGTCCATCTTGTGGCGGGATAGGCACGCCTCAGGCCGTGGGATGACGTTGCGAACCCGCCACAAGTGAGGGCCGGATAGCCTGCCACGGTGGCCAGCGGCAATCCGAACACGGAGACGTACGCCGCCGCAGGCGTCGACATCGAGGCCGGCGACCGGGCCGTCGAACTGATGAAGAGTTGGATCGCCGCGACGCGCCGCCCGGAGGTCGTCGGAGGCATCGGCGGGTTCGCCGGGCTGTTCGACGCATCCGCTCTGGTGTCGTACCGGCGGCCGTTGCTGGCGACCAGCACGGACGGGGTGGGCACCAAGGTCGTCATCGCGCAGCGGATGGACCTGCACGACACGATCGGCATCGACCTGGTCGCGATGGTCGTCGACGACATCGTCGTCTGCGGCGCCGAGCCGCTGTTCATGACCGACTACATCGCCTGCGGGCGCGTGGTCCCGATGCGCATCGCCGCCATTGTCAAGGGCATCGCGCAAGGGTGTGTAACGGCGGGATGCGCGCTGGTCGGCGGCGAGACGGCCGAGCACCCCGGCCTGATCGGACCGGACGAGTACGACCTGGCCGGTGCCGCCATCGGGGTCGTCGAAGCCGACGCCGTCCTCGGGCCGGACCGCGTTCGCGACGGCGACGTCGTCGTGGGAATGGCCGCCTCCGGCCTGCATGCCAACGGGTACTCGCTGGTGCGTCGTGTGGTCTTCGACGTCGTCGGCTGGGAGCTCGACCGTCACGTACCCGAGCTCGGCCGCACCATGGGCGAGGAGCTGCTCGAACCGACGCGGATCTACGCGGGGGACTGTCTGGCCCTGACCCACGCGGACGACGTCACCGTGCACGCCCTGGCGCACGTCACGGGCGGCGGGCTCGCGGCCAACCTCGCGCGGGTCCTGCCCGCAGCCGTCTCAGCGCACCTGGACCGCGGCTCCTGGACGCCGCCACCCGTGTTCGGCCTCATCGGCAGGCTCGGACAGGTCGAGCAGGCAGAGCTGGAACGCACCCTGAACATGGGCGTCGGCATGGTCGCAGTCGTCGCACCCGAAACCGCCGATGCAGCGGTCGACCTGCTCACCAGGCGCGGAGTACCCGCGTGGATCGTTGGCGAGATCGTGGCGGAATGACCGGTCAGCCCCAGCGGGCGTGCTGCCCGTCGTCGGTGACGTCGGGGTCGTACTCGTCGTCCTCGTCGGCGTGGTCTTCCACGTCGCCGTCGGACGCGCCCAGCTCGCGCTGAAGTGCGTCGAAGTCTGTGTCCAGCGACTGATACTTCAGCCGACGGGCGACCTTCGTCTGCTTGGCCTTGGCCCGGCCGCGCCCCATAGGGTCGACCCCCTCGCACAAAACCGGGGCGACCAGGTAGCCGGACGCCCGCGGAACCTTCGGTGACATCTGCTCGTGATGACAACGGTACAGGGTGCGTTCGTGTTCCGTCTCGCCCCGGTCTGTCCTTCGCCGGGCGCACATCATCGGGGGAGGTGGATGGCCCTCAACCGGGCCACCTCGGCCATCCGCCGCTCCGCCAGCCGGTCGGCGGCCACGGCGGGCGGAACACCCTCGTCGGCCGCCAGGGAGAAGATGCGACGGGTCGTATCGAAGATCTTCGTCGCCTTGCCCTGGGCCCGGTCGAAGGAGAATCCGTGCAACTCGTCGGCGACCTGGATGACGCCGCCTGAGTTCACGACGTAGTCGGGCGCGTAGAGGATCGAGCGGTCCTCGAGCATCTTCTCGACGCCCGGGTGGGCCAACTGGTTGTTCGCCCCACCGCAGACGGCCCGGCAGGTGCCCGTCGCCGCCAGCGCCGCGACGGTGTCGTCGTCCAGGGCGCCACCGAGCGCGCACGGCGCGAACACGTCGATGTCCGCGGCCGTTAGCGCCGTGGTTCCCTCGACCACCTCGACGGCGGGCTGAGCGGAGCGGATCCGCTCGATGGCGTGCTCGGAGACGTCGGCGACCATCACCGCGGCACCGTCGTCGATCAGAAGGCTTGCCAGCTTGGCGCCGACCTTGCCGACCCCGGAGATCCCCACCCGGCGCCCCCGCAGCGTCGGCTCACCCCACAGCCGCTCCGCGCACGCGCGCATGCCCTGGAACACGCCGAACGAGGTCAGGACGCTCGAGTCGCCGGCGCCGCCCTCGGCGGGTGAGCGACCCGTGACCCAGTGGCACTCGCGGGCGACGATGTCCATGTCGGCGACGTACGTGCCGACATCGCACGCGGTGATGTAGCGCCCGCCCAGCGATGCCACGAAGCGCCCGTATGCCCGCAGCAGGGCCTCGGACTTGTCGTGGTCGGGATCACCGATGATCACCGCCTTGCCACCGCCGAGGTCGAGGCCGGCCAAGGCGTTCTTGTACGCCATGCCGCGGGAGAGTTCGAGCACGTCGGCGAGCGCTGCGTCCTCGCTCTCGTAGGGATAGAACCGCGTTCCGCCCAGAGCAGGTCCCAGAGCGGTCGAGTAGATGGCGATGATCGCGCGCAGCCCGCTGACCTCGTCCTGGCAGAAGACCACTTGTTCGTGGCCCGTGTGCCGACCGAACACTCCGGTCGGGCTCGACGTCTCGGTCACGGTGGTGACCCCTTCGCGTCCTGGGCCCGCAGCCTGCGGTCGGCAGGAGTGGCGGGCATGACTGTGAACGTGATCGTGTGCGTCACGATATGCCGTCCGCCGCCATCCCGGGATGCCGCGGACGCTACGCACGACACGCCCGGGCCATGACCGGTTTGTGTTCGAGTCGCGGCATACGTCGTCTCTGCGTAGTCTTTGACCTGACGGTGCGCGGAATCGTCCGGATGGCCCGTTCGAGGCGCCCCGTTCAGATGTTCCGCCCGGCGATGTCGTCGGGTGAAATGTCCGATGGCGGAGTGCGCTCCGCCGGTCACGCAGGGAGGTGACGATGGCGACGAGGACTCAGGACGCCGAGCCCCTCCTCACTCCGGCCGAGGTCGCTGCCATGTTCCGGGTGGATCCGAAGACCGTCACCCGGTGGGCCAAGGCCGGCAAGCTGACGTCGATCCGGACGCTTGGGGGACACCGGCGCTATCGGGAGTCCGAGGTTCGTGCACTGCTCACGGGGCAGATCCCCCAGCAGCGAGCCG
>JBOGDU010000120.1:0-28873 GCA_050743145.1 Jiangellaceae bacterium
GAGCACCAGGGCGGCGGCACCGAAGCGGTGTCGCAGGACCCGCCGTGCCGCCAGCAGCGCCAGCGGCAGCGCCACCAGCGGGACGATCCCGCGGATCCAGCCGCTGCGGTCGCCGGCGGCGACGAGCGCGACGAGCACGCCGGCGCCCAGGAGGCCGGTCAGCCACCGCACGCGCGGGTCACTGCGCCGTAGCTCCCCGACCGCCCCCGGTAGCAGCAGCACGAGCCCGGCCACGAGCCAGCGCAGTCCCGCCAGCGAGCGACCCCCGTCGAGGTCGAGGTCGACGACCACGAACGTGGCGAGCACCAGCCCGGCGAACGTCACCAGGTCCAGCCCGAGGGACGGCAGGGAACGGCGGGCGGTGACGGCGCCCGCGCCCACGTCGTCGGTGACCGCGGTCCCGGTCGGGCTCAGACCGCGCCCTCCTGGTCGGCCGCGACCCACAGTCGCACGATGTCGCGCATCGACACCACGCCGGCGACCTCGCTGTCGTCGTCGCACACCACGAGGTGACGGAACCCCGCCCTGATCATCGTCGCGGCGGCACGTTCGATCCCCCAGTCGGGGTGGGCGACCGTCAGGTCGGTCTCGGCGTAGTCCGCCACGACCTCGTTCGTCGGGTCGCGTCCCTGCGCCACGGAGCGCAGGACGTCCCGCTCGGTGATGATCCCGGGACCCTCGCCGTCGGGGTCGAGGACGACGGCGGACCCGATGTTGCGTTCGGACATCATCGCAGCGACCTGTGCGAGGGTGTGCTGCGGCCCCACCGTCAGGACCTTGGTCGACATCCCGTCACGGATCCTCACGCGCATCTCCTCGCGCCGTCGGGGACCGACTCTACGACCTCGCCGCGCCGGTCGGCAGGACCTTCGTGACGCTGGTCGCCAGGCCGTCCTAGAGGGCGAGGTTGGCGTGGATCTCGCGCGTCGCGGTCGAGCGGTTGAGCGTGTAGAAGTGCAGGCCCGGCGCCCCGCCGGCGAGCAGTTCCTCGCACAGCGCGGTCGCGACCTCGACGCCGACCCGACGGACCGCCTCGGGATCGTCCTCGACGGCGCGCAGGCGGCGCACCAGCGGCGCCGGGAGGCTGGCACCGGACAGGAGGGCGAAGCGCTCGATCTGCCGGACGTCGGTGACCGGCATGATGCCGGGCACCACCGGGATCATGCAGCCGTACGCCGTGGCCCGCTGGACCATCTCGAAGTAGTCGTCGGCGCCGAAGAAGAACTGCGTCACCGCGAAGTCGGCGCCGGCCGCCGCCTTGGCCGCGAGTATCCGCGCGTCGTGGTCGAGCGACGGCGACTCCGGATGCCGGTCGGGGAACGCAGCGACACCGACGCAGAAGTCGCCCAACTCACGCACCAGGCGTACGAGCTGATCGGCGTGGTCGAAGCCGTCCGGGTGGGCGTGCCACTCGTCCCCCGGGCCGCCCGGCGGGTCGCCGCGCAGGGCGAGGACGTTGCGGATCCCCGCGTCGGCGTACGCTCCCACGACACTGCGCAACTCGGAGCGCGACGAGCCCACGCAGGTCAGGTGCCCGACCGCGGTCAGCGTCGTCTCCGCACTGATCCGGCCGACCACGCGGACCGTGCGGTCGCGAGTGCTTCCGCCGGCCCCGTAGGTGACCGAGACGAACGTCGGCGCGAGGGACTCCAGCTCACGGATCGCCTGCCAGAGCAGCGCCTCGCCCTGATCGGTCTTCGGTGGGAAGAACTCGAAGGAGAACGAGCGGCCGCCGGACGCGATCAGCTCGCGGATGGTGTCGGCTCCACCCGGCATCGTCGACGGAAGTCCCAGGGTCACCGCACCAGGCTACGGGGCGGCCCGCGTGTGGGCGACCCGGCGCTGATGCCGCGGGCCCGGCGCGCGCGTAGGGTTCGGCAGCGTGCCGGCCGCCGTCGACGATCCCGTCCGCCGCCTGCGGCCCCGCGTCCAGCGGGTTCTCGACAGGTTCCTGGACCGCCAGCGCACGCTCCTGGGAGCCGAATGTGCCGACCTGGTCCCGCTCGTCGACGCCGCTGCCGACCTGCTGGCCGGCGGCAAGCGGTTGCGGGCGGCGTTCTGCTACTGGGGCTGGCGTGGAACCGGTGCGCCCGACCAGCCTGCCATCGTCTCGGCGGCGGCCTGCCTGGAGCTCTTCCATGCGGCAGCCCTGGTCCACGACGACCTCATCGACGGGTCGGACACCCGGCGGGGCATGCCCGCGGCCCACCGCCGCTTCGCCTCCCTGCATTCGGACGCCGGCTGGCACGGAGACGCCGAGCGCTTCGGCGGAGCCGCCGCCCTTCTGCTCGGCGACCTCTGTCTCGGGTGGAGTGACGAACTACTGCACGCGTCCAGATTGCCCACCGAGGCCCTACAGCGCGGGAGACCGGTGTTCGAACGGATGCGGACCGAGCTCATGGGCGGCCAGTACCTGGACATGCTCGAGCAGGCCACGGGCGGACTCCAGCCGGGCGACCAGGCGGAGCGTGCGCGGCGGGTGATCCGCTACAAGAGCGCGAAATACTCCGTCGAGCATCCCCTGTTGCTCGGCGGCGCGCTGGCCGGCGCGAACCTGCAGATGCTGCAGGCGTACTCCGACTACGGACTGGCCCTGGGCGAGGCCTTCCAGCTGCGCGACGACGTGCTCGGCGTCTTCGGTGACCCGGCGCGGACCGGGAAGCCCGCCGGCGACGACCTGCGCGAGGGCAAGCGGACGCTCCTGGTCGCCTACGCCCTCGAAGGCGCCGCACCCACCGAGGCGTCCACAGTCGAGCAGTTGCTCGGCAATCGAGGCCTCGATCGCGGCGGCATCGACGCGCTACGCGAGATCATCGTGACCACGGGCGCGCTCGAGCGCGTCGAGCACCTCGTGGCCGACCTGGTGAACCGGTCGACCGTCGCTCTCGACGGCGCCGACGTCGCCGACGAGGCCCGAGCCGCACTCGGCACGCTCATCACGGCTGCCACCGTCCGTTCCGGCTGAGGCCGACACCGACTGCACGCCACCAGCCCTCGCCACGACTTGTGGCGGGTTGGGAACGTGTCCAACGCGAGCGACAGGTTGAAAACGCGCCACAAGTCGAAGGGAGAGCTGGCGGCGGTCCGTACACTCCCCTTCGTGGACACGCATGTCTACGACGCGCCGGTGGGCCGGCTCCTCGACGGCCGTTACCGCGTCGAGTCGACGCTCGCGCGTGGCGGTATGGCCACCGTGTACCGGGCACTCGACACCCGGCTGGACCGGGTCGTCGCACTCAAGGTCATGCACCCGGAGCTCTCCGTCGACGACGACTTCGTCGCGCGGTTCATCGGCGAGGCACGCTCCGCGGCGCAGCTTTCCGACCCCGCCGTCGTGGCCGTCTTCGACCAGGGCGAGGACGACGGCGTGGTGTTTCTGGCGATGGAGTACGTCGAGGGCCGCACCCTGCGCCAGGTGCTCCGCGACCGCGGCCGGCTCGGCCCGGACCACGCACTCGACGTCATCGAACCGGTGCTCGCCGCCCTGGCCGCCGCCCACGCTGCCGGCATCGTCCACCGTGACGTCAAACCCGAGAATGTGCTGGTCGGCGACGACGGCCGGGTCAAGGTCGCCGACTTCGGGCTCGCCCGTGCTCTCAGCGACGCCTCGACGGCCACCCGTGGCCTGCTTCTCGGCACTGTCAACTACATCTCCCCAGAGCAGGCGCTCGGCGAGAGTGCGACACCACGCTCCGACGTCTACTCCGCGGGCGTGATGCTCTACGAGCTGCTGACCGGCAGCGCTCCGCACACCGGTTCCACAGACTTCGTCATCGTCCGCAGCCACATCGAGGACGACGTGCCGGCGCCGTCGTCGGTCGAGCCCGGCGTACCACGGGAGATCGACGAGCTGGTCCGGCGGGCCACCGCGCGCGACCCGATGCAGCGGTTCGCCGACGCCGGCGATTTCCTTGCGGCAGCCCGACGCGCCCGGGCGATGCCCGGCCCGGTAGTGCCCGGCCTCGAGTCGCGCGACGTCGCCGGGGTCACGGTCGCCGAAGCACTGACATCAGCAGCCCCGGCCGCCGGCGCCCGGCGGATCAGTCATACGACGGTCATCCCGTCGGCACCCGGCCCGGTCCGTCGCCCGCCCGGCCGGGAGGCCGGCCACGCGGCCGGCCGCAGACAGGCCAGGTCGCGCAACGCCTGGCGCGGGCCGCTGATCTTCACCCTGGTCCTGCTGCTCGCGCTCGCTGCGGCCGTGGCTGCATGGTGGTACGGAACCGGCCGCTACACGGCGACTCCGTCGCTTCTCAATGTCACCGTGGCCGAGGCGCGCGCCATCGCCGAGGCCGAGGGGCTGACTGTCGTCGAGGCCGGCGAGCAGTTCTCGGAAGTGGTGGCGGCAGGCCTCGTGGCCGCGACCGAGCCCGGCCCTGGCGAACGGATCCTGCGCGAAGATCCGATCGAGCTGATGATCTCCCTGGGGCCCGAACGGTACGAGGTACCAGAGCTCACCGGCCTGACCCGGGAGGAAGCCGAGCAGGCGCTGGCCGACGCGCACATCGGCCTCGGAGAGGTCGAGGAGGTGTTCGACGAGAAGGTCCCCAAGAACGTCGTCATCTCCCAGGGCGTCGAAGCGGGCGAGCTGGTCCGGCGCGACGCAACGGTATCGCTCACCGTCAGCAAGGGACGCGAGGTCATCGAGATCGAGGACTTCACCGGCCGGCCCGCGGCCGAGGCGCAGCAGGTCCTCTCAGATGCCGGCTTCGAGGTCTCGACGCAGCAGCGGTTCGACGACGACGTCCCCGCCGGCGTCGTGATCGAGCAGGAGCCGTCCAGCGGAACCGCGTATCGCGGCGACGAGATCCGTCTCGAGGTCTCGACGGGATCGAAGAACGACGAGATCGAAGTTCCCGACGTCGTCGGCATGACCGTGAACGAAGCACGCCCGCTGCTGGAGGCGCTCGGCTTCCGGGTGCAGGTACGGGGCGGCATCTTCGGGGGCCGCGAGGTGCAGAGCCAGAATCCGCAGGCCGGTGAGATCCGCAAGCGCGACACTGTGGTTCGGCTCAACGTCACCTGGTTTTGACAGCCACGCGGCCGTGCTCGGGACGCACCTGTCGGTGCACGGCGATCACGCGGGCGTCCCAGCCCGGGCGGCCCCGCATCTGCGCAGATACGTCCGCTCGGACGCCTGGCCCGAGCAATCCTGGCCCGCTCCGAAATGTACGGTCATGGCGCACGGCGTGCCGAGTGCCTTGCCAGGCTGGCCGGAGACTCCGGCCGTGGAGGTGGATGACCATGGCGGGAGTGGTGTTGCGTGTCCGGCTCATCAGCGGTGGGCACATCGACGTCAGATACGAAGAGCCCGACACCGTCGAAGCAGACGAGGTCATCGAGCACGCCATCTCAACCCTGGCGCAGGACTCCGGAGTGCTCCGCAGCACGCATGGTGACCGGCTCATGGCGCTATACGGCCGGGGCGTTGCCGCCATCGAGATAGCGCCACGCGGCGCGATCCTGTGACTGCCAGGTCACCGAGGCGGCACGGTCCGGACGTCGCTGTCGACACGCCGGCCCCGTCCTCCGACACGGGTATCCGGTGGCCGTGGATCAGGACGGCGTCCCTGATGTTCGCGCCTACTCGCGGGCCGGCAGCTGCTGCACGGCCCAGCCGTTGCCGTCGGGATCGCTGAAGAAGACGAACGAGCCCCACGGGAACTCCTGGACGTCGCTGACCTCCACGCCGCGCCCGAGCAGTTCCGCACGTGCGGCGGCGACGTCCGAGACCACCATCTGCAAGCTCTTGACCGAGCCCGGTGGCGCCTCGACGATCCCGGTTCCGAGCGCGATCGAGCAGGCCGACCCGGGAGGCGTGAGCTGGACGAAGCGGATCTCGTCGCTGACCCGGTGGTCGTGATCGGCGTTGAAGCCGGCCATCTCTGTGTAGAAGGCCTTCGCCCGGTCCACGTCTGATACGGGGATACCAACAAGTTCGATCTTCCAGTCCATGACGTGCCATCCATTCGTCAGATCGTTACTGTCATCGGCCCGGCGGGACCAGCGACTCGACGACGCTATCGGCAGCGGCGGACACCTCAGGTCCGTGCCCGCGGTAGCCGGACCAGTGGCGCGCCGGACGGCCGGGGCTCCTGTTTCGCGGACGAATCCGACGGACGCGGCCGTCGAGCGGAGTCCATTCGGCGGATTCGTCTGCGTAGCGGCCGACTGCCGCGCTCTCGGTCATGCGGATCGGTGAACCTCGGTGTAGGCCCGCTCCGCCGCCTCCAGCTGTCGGGGTGCCTGTGCGACTGCCCATCGTCGGGACGCCCTGTCGACGGCAAGCACGGTCCATCCGTCGCCGTCCTCGTCGCTGAGGTGGACGAGCAGCGTCTGATCGTCATGCTCGACCCGCAGCCGATGGGCCGGGTTGCCCGCCTCGTAGAGAATGCGCGGTGGCTCGGCTCGCGGGTCGGCCACGAAGGACGACCAGCGCCCCCGTCGCTTCGGACCGGGCTCACGGGACGACGCCGGGCTGACCATCGGGAACTCCTCCATGCCGGGGCGGCAGCCGTACACGCTGCGCGCATGCCGAACGTGCCACAGTGTCTCAGCGCGGCTGGACCTCGGAGTCTCGCGTTGCGCCCCGTGCACGCCATCCGCGGTCCAACTCTGCGATCGGCACTCGATGCGACCGCACATTTGCGGATCTGGCCCGCGTTACACGGTCACATCGACAGCGATCTTCAAAGAGGAAATAGGTCTTCCGCAATGTCCCATAGCGTTGGAGTTCTTCTCCAGGTTGCGACGCTGAACCGTCGCCGGCGGCCGCCTCCTCCATGCATGAACGCCCGCGCGGACGAGGCTACGAGGTTCACGCGTACTCTCACACACGGTGGGAGGTTGCCCGTGACAGACGACATCTGTGCCCACCTCGACCAGGTCGACGCGGCGGCGCGGCCCTCGGCCGAGGGATGCGAGGACTGCCTCCGCGAGGGAGGGCGGTGGGTTCACCTGCGCATGTGCCGGATCTGTGGCCATGTCGGATGCTGCGACTCGTCGCCAAGCAGGCACGCGACTGCGCACGACGCCGGCACCGGCCACCCCGTGGTGTCGTCCTTCGAGCCGGGCGAGGACTGGTGGTGGTGCTACCGCGACACGGTGGCGTTCACCGTCGACGATCTGCCGAACTTCTCGCACCCATGACCAGACCGTTCAGCGTGCCCGGCTTCGCCTGAACAGGGACATCGACGCGACGACGGACAGCACCGCGATGGAACCGAACCAGGCGACGGCAGTCCAGGCGCTGTCGCCTGCCGGTGTACCCATGAGCAGCGCCCGGATGGTCTCGATCATCGGGGTGACCGGCTGGTGGTCCGCGAACCCGCGCAGTACTGCCGGCATGGTGTCCGGCGGAACGAAGGCGCTGCTCACGTACGGCAGGAAGAGGATGAAGAAGCTGAACGCGCCGGCCGCCTCGACGCTGTTCGCGACCAGACCGACGACTACCGACACCCAGGAGAGTGCCAGCACGAACAGCAGCACTATCGCCAACGCTCCCACGTAGCCGAGGGCGCCCGCCTCGGGTCGGAAGCCGACGAGGAGAGCCACGGCGACGACGACCAGGGTGGAGAACGCGTTTCTCGCCATGCTGGCCACAACGTGCCCGGTCAGCACCGCGGAACCGACGATCGGCAGTGACCGGAAGCGGTCGATGACCCCGGTGTGCATGTCGGTGCTCACACTCAACGCCGTCGTCGAGGCGCCGTAGCCGGCGCACAGCAGGATGATCCCGGGTACGACGTAGTCGACGTACTCGGTGCCGACGTCGATCGCGCCGCCGAACACGTAGACGAACAGGAGCATCAGCATGACCGGGAGCATCACGGAGATCAGCAACGACTCCAGGTCGCGCAGGCTGTGGCGCATGCTGCGGCGGATCATGGTCATCGAGTCGCTGGCGGCCCAGTAGGCCGTCGAGTGCGTGTTCATCGGTGGGTCGCCAATCGGGGAGCCGGTCCCGGTTCGGTGAGCTCGAGGAACACGTCGTCGAGCGACGGCCTGGTCAGCTCGATCGACGTGACTGGGACACCTGACCGGTCCATGTCGTTGAGCAGGTCGCGGATCTCGGCCGCGCTGCCGCCGGTCGGGACCGACAGGACGAGCCGCTCCGGTTCCGGATGCAGGGCGCGCCCGCCGAGGACCTCCATGGCGCGCGCCTGGTCGGTCGCATCGGCGAACGCGAGCTCGACGAGTTCGCCCGCGAGCTGACTCTTGAGCTCGTCCGCCGTGCCCCGGGCGACGACGCGGCCGTGGTCGATGAGCACGATCCGGTCGGCCAGCCGCTCGGCCTCGTCGAGGTACTGCGTCGTCAGTACGATGGTCGTCCCCGCGGCGACGAGCTCGTCGATGACGGCCCACAGGGTCCGCCTGCTCCTCGGGTCGAGTCCGGCAGTGGGCTCGTCGAGAACGATCACCGGCGGGCGCCCGATCACGCTGATCGCCAGGTCGAGCCGGCGGCGCATGCCGCCCGAGTACGTCTTCACCCGGCGAGTAGCGGCGTCGACGAGGTCGAAGCGCCGCAGCAACTCCGCCGTGCGCATGCGCCCCTCGGCGTGGTCGAGTCGTGACAGCCGGGCCATCATCAGCAGGTTCTCCTCGCCGGTGAGCAGCTCGTCGACGGCGGCGTACTGGCCCGTCAGCCCGATCACGGCTCTGACCTTCGCGGCGTCGCGGACGACATCGTGGCCCGCGACAGTCGCCGTTCCGGCGTCCGGCACCAGCAAGGTGGCCAGGATGCGCACGAGCGTCGTCTTGCCGGCGCCGTTCGGTCCGAGCAGGGCGAGCACGGTTCCTCGCTCCACGCCGAGGTCGATGCCCTCGAGCACGGTCAGGTCACCGAAGGCCTTGTGCACGCGGATGACCCGGATGATCTGGTCCGACACGACCGTCCTCCCTGAACTGTGTATGTCCTACACTCATCTGTGTAGGTAGTATACAAATCCGGTGGGACGCGTCAACCGAACGAGTGAGGGACCATGTGCGACGTGGACGTTCCGCTGCCGAGTGGTTACGAACTGCTCTGGGGACTGCGGGAACGGCCGCGCCGCGGCCCCAAGCCGGGTCTGAGTATCGAGGGCATCGTGCAGGCGGCGATCGACCTGGCCGATGCCGAAGGGCTCGCTGCGGTGTCCATGAGCCGGGTCGCGGCGCAGCTCGGGTTCACGCCGATGGCGCTGTACCGCTACGTCGAGAGCAAGGACCACCTGCTCTCACTGATGGTCGACACCGTCGTCAGCGCGGCACCGCTGACCGAGCCGGCCGGACCGCAGTGGCGCCCTGCGCTCGAGAACTGGACCTGGGTCCAGGTCACGGTCCTGAACCAGCACCCCTGGATCCTGCAGATCCCGATCACCGGCCCGCCGCTGACCCCCGGTCAGATGCGATGGATCGAGCAGGGGCTGCGGATCCTGTCGGTCACCGGGCTGCCCGAGTCGGACAAGGTGGCCGTACTCGGACTGCTCGCCTCGTTCGCGCTCAGCGAGGCACGGCTGGCCGTCGACCTGTCGTCGGCGGCCGTACCCGGCGACACCCAAGGGACGGCGCTGCCCTCCTACGGCGACTTGCTCCGCCGGCTGATCGACCCGGAACGCTTCCCCGCCGTGCACGCCTCGCTTGTCGCGGGAGCGTGGGATGGGCCGCCGGAGTACACCGAGGAGGACGCCAAGTTCGGTCTGTACCGCGTGCTGGACGGCGTCGAGATGCTGGTCGAGCGCCGGGCCCGCGAGGCCTCCGCGGGCTGATCCGGCCCGGCGAAACGCGCCCTGGATTCGATGCGGTGACGTGTTCGTAACGAACCATCTTGGCCTGTGGATAGCGTGTCGGGTCCGTGGGCGGCCGAGACTACTCTCGATTCTCTGACGTCGAGGGGATCGCGGTGGTCGTGGTCATGGAGCCGGGCGCGAACGGCGCGCAGGTCGACGCCGTCGTGGCGAGGGTCCGCGAGGCCGGCGGTGACGCCTTCGTCAGCCGCGGCGTCAGCCGCACCATCATCGGCCTGGTCGGCGACGTCGACGAGTTCCGGGCCCTCAACCTGCGCAGCATGGCCGGCGTCGCCGACGTGATCCGGGTGTCGACGCCGTACAAGCTGGTCAGCCTGCACAACCACCCCGGCCGCAGCACGGTGGTCGTCGGCGGCGCCGAGCGCGGTGTACCCATCGGCCCGGGCACGTTCACGCTCGTCGCCGGCCCGTGCGCGGTCGAGTCGGCCCAGCAGACCTTCGAGTCGGCCGAGATGGCCAAGGCCGCCGGCGCCACCCTGCTACGCGGCGGCGCCTTCAAGCCGCGCACGTCGCCGTACGCGTTCCAGGGCCTGGGCGAACAGGGTCTGCGCATCCTGGCAGAGGTTCGCGAAACGACCGGGATGCCCATCGTCACCGAAGTCCTCGACGCCCACGACGTGCCGCTCGTGGCGTCCTATGCGGACATGCTCCAGGTCGGCACCCGCAACATGCACAACTACGCGCTGCTGCAGGCGGTCGGCCGGGCCCAGCTACCGGTGCTGCTCAAGCGTGGCATGCAAGCCACCATCGAGGAATGGCTGATGGCCGCGGAGTACGTCGCCCAGCGAGGCAATCTCGACATCGTGCTGTGCGAGAGGGGCATCCGCACCTTCGAGACCGCCACGCGCAACACTCTCGACATCGCGGCCGTGCCGGTGGTCCAGCAACTGTCGCACCTGCCGGTCATGGTCGACCCGTCCCACTCGGGCGGCCGGCGCGACCTGGTGTTGCCGCTCGCCCGAGCCGCGATCGGCGTCGGAGCCGACGGCATCCTCGTCGACGTCCACCCGGCCCCGGAGGAGGCGCTGGTCGACGGTGCCCAGGCCCTGGTCGGAGCCGATCTGCGCGAACTCGCCTCCGCGGTGCGGCGGATGCCCCCGTTGGTGGGGCGCCGACCGGCCCAGCGCCTCGCCCCCGTGCGCTGACAGGAGTGAGGCCGGCCGGGCCGATCAGCTGACCGGTTCGGGGTCGCGCGGTTCGTTTCCGGACACGGTCTGCGCGGACCGCTCGAGCTCGCGTTCGTTCAGGTAGGCGCGGATCGAGTAGGCGAGGGCGGCCACCCACGCAGCCGCGATCAGCACGTAGACGATGCTGCGCACGCCGCCGGACGCGTCGAGCCAGTCACTTTTCAGGATGGTCCGGATGTTGGTCAGGACGATCACGCCGCCGACGGCCGAACCCAGGATCCGTGGCGGGACGTGTCGCACCAGCCAGGCGGCGATCGGCGCGGCGATCACGCCGCCGAGCAGCAGCACGGCGACCCACGAGAAGTCGATGTTTTCCGAGCCCAGCCCCACCAGGAATCCGACGCTGGCCGCCACCGCGACGATGAACTCGCTGGTGTCGATCGAACCGATCACCTTGCGTGGCTCCATCCGGCCGCTGGCCAGCAGGGCCGGGGTTCCGACCGGACCCCATCCGCCGCCGCCGGTGGCGTCGAGGAACCCAGCCGCCAGACCCAGCGGGCCGAGGAACCGTCGGCGCACCGGCCGGCCCAGGTTCCGCCGCGGTATTCCGCGCAGCGTGAACCGGACGAGGATGTAGAGGCCGAGCGCGAGCAGGATGCCGGACATGATCGGTGCAGCGGCGTCCGTCGACAGCTTCGACAGGAAGGTCGCACCGGCGAACGACCCGATTGCGCCGGGGATCGCGATCCGGCGGACCACTGTCCAGTCGACGTTGCCGAACCGCCAATGCGAGAGCCCGGAGGCCAACGTGGTGCCGATCTCCGCGAGGTGCACGGTGGCCGACGCCGCCGCCGGGTTGGTGCCGATGGCGAGCAGCAGCGTCGTCGAGGTGACGCCGTACGCCATGCCGAGGCTGCCGTCGACGAGTTGCGCAGCCAGCCCGACCAGTCCGAGCAGAACGAGTGTCGGCACCGGCGCCCTCACCGCTATTCACCTGCAAGTTGGTAGGAATAGTGAGGGAAGAACGGTGCCGCGTCAAGTCGCCCGTCGCGAGAGCAGCCGGGAGAGGGTCTCCCCGGCCTTGCGGCAGTCGTCCGCCGTGACGTCGAGGTGTGTGATCAGGCGGACGACGCCCGGTGCCACCGCACTGGTGAGGACGCCCTCGTCGCGGGCACGCCGGACCAGGTCACCGGTGTCGACCGGCAGCGCGGACAGGTCGAGCAGGACGATGTTCGTCTCGACATCTGCCGGAGCGACGACCCCGGCGTCCGCGAGGAGTTCGGCCAGCAATCGCGCGTTCTCGTGATCGTCGGCCAACCGGTCGACGTGGTGGTCCAGGGCGTACAGGCCGGCGGCGGCGAGGACTCCTGCCTGACGCCAACCACCACCCATCCGCTTGCGCCACTGCCGCGCCTGGCCGATCGCGTCCGCCGGACCGACCAGCACCGATCCGACCGGCGCCCCCAAGCCCTTCGACAGGCACACCGAAACCGTGTCGAACAGGCTCCCGTAGGTGTCCAACGGGACGCCCGCGGCAACGTGGGCGTTCCACAGCCGGGCACCGTCGAGGTGAAGCCGTACTCCTGTGCCGTCGACGGATGAGCGCAGGTCGCGCAGGTCCCGCAGTGCCTGGACGGTGCCCCCGGCGAAGTTGTGCGTGTTCTCGACGGCGACGGCCGCCGTCGACACGAGGTAGGGCCCCGCGTCCGGGGCGAGCATCCGGGCGACGGCGCCGAGGTCGACATGACCACGTGGGTGAGACCAGGTGCGGGTCGTCACGCCGTGCCAGACCGCGTGCCCGCCGAGCTCGGCTCGCACGACGTGTGCCTGCGCCTCGCAGAGCAGTTCCTGACCTGGACCGACGTGGGTGCGCACGCCCAGCAGGTTGGCCATGGAGCCGGTGACGGTGAACAGGCCCGCCTCGTGTCCCAGCAGGCCGGCCACCCGCTCCTCGAGCGCCTGGACGGTCGGGTCCTCGCCGTAGACGTCGTCACCGGTCTCGGCTCCGGCCATCGCGGCGAGCATCGCCCGGGTCGGGCGGGTCACGGTGTCGCTGCGCAGGTCGATCGGCACCCTACGAACTCTAGGAGACGGCCGGGGGATCGCTGCCCGAGATGGTCGGTCTACGGCCTGCCCGACCGCCAGCCGCGTGCCTCCAGGAGCTCGGCCACCAGAAAGGCGAGCTCGAGGGACTGGGTGCGGTTGAGACGTGGGTCGCAGACCGTTTCGTACCTGTCCCCCAGCCCGTCCTCGGCGATCGGGTCGCCACCGCCGACACACTCGGTGACGTCGTCGCCGGTCAGCTCCACATGGAGACCGCCCGGCACCGTGCCCAGGGCATTGTGCACCTCGAAGAACCCGCGGACCTCGTCGATGACGTCGTCGAACCGGCGTGTCTTGTGGCCGCTGGCAGCTTCGTAGGTGTTGCCGTGCATCGGGTCGCACACCCAGGAGACGACCAACCCGCTCGCCGTGGCCTTCTCCACGAGGGGCGGCAGCAGGTCGCGGACCCGACTCGCTCCCATCCTCGTCACCAGGGTCAGTCGGCCCGGCTCGCGCTCGGGGTCCAGCCGCTCGCCGATCGCGAGGACGTCCTCGGGCGAACACGTCGGACCCAGCTTCACCGCCACCGGGTTCCTGATCCGGGCGGCGAACTCCAGGTGCGCGCCGCCGAGCTGACGGGTGCGCTCGCCCACCCAGAGCAGGTGCCCGGACACCGCGTATGCCGCGCCGGTGCGAGAGTCGACCCGGGTGAGGGCCCGCTCGTAGTCGAGCAGAAGCGCCTCGTGGCTCGCGTAGAGCTCCACGGTGTGCAGCTGTTCCGGATCGGCGCCGATCGCCCGCATGAACGACAGCGCCTTCTCGATCTCGCCGGCCAGCCGCTCGTACCGGAGCCCCGCCGGCGACGTGCGGACGAAGTCGGTGTTCCACGCATGCACCTGGCGGAGATCGGCGTAGCCGCCACCGACGAACGCCCGGGTCAGGTTCAACGTCGCAGCGGCCGCGTGGTAGGCCCGGACCATCCGGGCGGGGTCGGGCACCCGTGCGGAAGCCGAGAACTCGAATCCGTTGACGCTGTCGCCGCGGTAGGCGGGCAACGTGACCTCGCCGCGTGTCTCTGTAGGTCGTGACCTGGGCTTGGCGTACTGGCCAGCGATCCGGCCCACCTTTACCACCGGCACGCTCGCGGCGTAGGTGAGCACGACTGCCATCTGCAGCAGGGTCTTGAGCTTGTTACGCACGTTGCCGGCGGTAACGCCGTTGAACGTCTCGGCGCAGTCGCCACCCTGGAGCAGGAACGCCTCGCCGCGCGAGACCGCGGCCAGTCGCTGCCAGAGCAGATCGCACTCGCCGGCGAAGACCAGCGGCGGCATGGCGCACAGCTGATCGACGGCAGAGCCGATGGCAGCGGCGTCGGGCCACGCCGGTTGTTGGGCCGCCGGCAGCGAACCGACGGCGGCGCCGAGCTCGGCGAACAACGCGGAGTCGCTGGTCGCGGTCACCGGCCAAGAGTAGGCCCCCCGGTGCGCCGAGGCCGTACTGCTCCACGAACCGGACCCATGAGTCCCGCCGCGGCTGGACCTCAGCGGGGTGCTCGGTAGGGTGGCCGGGCCGACAACGACGCCACGCGTCGTTCTGTGATTGTGCGAGAGGTCGACGACATGACAGTTCGCAAGGTCGCGATACTGACGGCCGGGGGCCTGGCCCCCTGTCTCTCCTCCGCCGTCGGTGGACTGATCGAGCGGTACACCGACGTCGCCCCCGAGATCGAGCTGATCGGGTACCTCGACGGGTATGCCGGCCTGCTCGCCGGACGGTTCGTCGAGGTCACCCCCGAGGTGCGCGAGCGGGCACACCTGTTGCACCGCTTCGGCGGCAGTCCACTCGGCAACAGCCGAGTCAAGCTGACGAACGTCGGCGATCTCGTGGAACGGGGCCTGGCGGAGGAGGGCCACGATCCGCTGGCGGCCGCCGCCGACCGCCTCACCCACGACGGCGTCGACGTCCTGCACACCATCGGGGGCGACGACACCAACACCACCGCCGCCGAGCTCGCCGCATACCTCGACCAGCATGGCTATGCGCTGACCGTCGTCGGCCTACCGAAGACCGTCGACAACGACATCGTGCCGATCAAGCAGAGCCTGGGGGCGTGGACCGCCGCCGAGCAAGGGGCACTGTTCGCCCGCAACATCGTGGCGGAGCACTCGTCCAACCCGCGGATGCTCATCGTCCACGAGGTCATGGGCCGACACTGCGGGTGGCTCACAGCTGCCACCGCCAGGGTCTACCGCGCGTGGCTGTCCGACCAGGAGTGGAGCCCGGCAATCGGCCTCGACCCCCGGCGTTGGGACGTCCACGGCGTCTACCTTCCGGAGGTCCACCTGGATCTCGACGCCGAAGCCGCACGCCTGCGCGGGATCATGGACGAGATCGGATGCGTCAACCTCTTCCTGTCCGAAGGGGCCGGAGTCGAGTCGATCGTCGCCGAGATGGAGGGGGCCGGAGAAGAAGTGCCGCGCGACCCCTTCGGCCACGTCCAGCTCGACAAGGTCAACCCGGGGGCGTGGTTCGGGGAGCAGTTCGCCGCGCGGCTCGGGGCCGAGAAGGTCATGGTGCAGAAGAGCGGGTACTTCAGCCGGTCCGCGGCTCCGAACGCCGACGACCTGGCCCTGATCCGCACCTGCACCGACTTTGCCGTCCAGTGCGCCGTGACCGGCGAGGCCGGCGTCGTCGGGCAGGACGAGGAGCACGGCGGGCAGTTGCGTGCGATCGAGTTCGACCGCATCAAGGGCGGCAAACGCTTCGACCCTGCGGTGCGGTGGTACGCCGACATGCTTGCCGACATCGGTCAGCCCGCGGGCTGACCATCACCGCTACGGCCTCCGCTACACGTGGCACGGTGAACGGTTCCACAAACTGCCCAACTCGGGCGCAAGGCAACCCGTTCAGCGTGCCACGTGTAGCCGCCGAGTGTGCCATGCGAGTTGCGGTACACCTCCGGCGCAATCGGTATGCGCCCGCCTCCCGAAGCTGCCAGACCGCCGGCCGGGGTGGTGCGCGCCGGCGGTTCGGCTAGTCGTCCTGCTGGGCCTCGGGGGGAAGGCCCTTGTGCTTCTTCGCCGCGGCGATCTCGGCCTTCGCGCGCTGCGCGTAGATGTCGATGTACTCCTGGCCGGACAGTCCCATCAGCGCGTAGATGATCTCGTCGGTGACCGAGCGCAGGACATAGCGGTCGTCCTCCATGCCCTCGTAGCGGCTGAAGTCCAACGGCTTGCCGAAGCGAACGCCGGGCCTCATGATGCGCGGGATCAACCGGCCCGGAGGCTGCATCTTCTCGGTGTCGATCATCGCGACCGGGATGACGGGGACCTTGGCCTCCAGCGCCATCCGAGCCACGCCGGTCTTTCCGCGATAGAGCCGGCCGTCGGGCGAGCGCGTTCCCTCCGGGTAGATGCCGAGCAGGTCACCCCGGCGAAGGACCTTGAGCCCCGCTCCGATCGCGGCTTCGCTGGCCTTGCCGCCCGAGCGGTCGATCGGCACCTGGCCGATTCCGCGGAAGAAGACCCGGGTGAGCCACCCCTTGATGCCGCGGCCGGTGAAGTAGTCGCTCTTGGCCAGAAAGGTCACCCGGCGAGGCACGACGAGAGGCATGAACAACGAGTCGGAGAAGGACAGGTGGTTACTCGCGAGGATGGCCGGCCCCGCGGCCGGCACGTGCTCGATGCCCTCGGCCCACGGTCGGTAGACGACTCGCAGGATCGGGCCCAGGATCACCCGTTTGAGGAACCAGTAGAACACGGCCGAACACTACTCGACGGCCTCCGGCCGACCGGCCCGCCGCGAGCCGTGCGACGATGCCGCTGACACGCCTCGAGCCCAGCCAGGAGATCGCGGTGCCCATCGTCACCGGAGCCGAGCCCTACCGCCACGACGGCGGGCCCACCGGCGTGCTCCTCTGCCACGGACTCACCGGATCTCCGGCCTCGTTGCGCCCGTGGGCCGAGCACCTCGCGGCTGCCGGCCTCAGCGTGGAGGTGCCGCTGCTCCCGGGTCACGGGACGACCTGGCAGGATCTCAACACCACGCGCTGGCCGGACTGGTACGCGGCGGTCGAGCGATGCCTGCTGGTACTGCGAGAGCGCTGCGACCACGTGATCGTCGGCGGGCTGTCGATGGGAGGCTGCCTCGCGCTACGTCTGGCGCAGGTGTACGGCGACGCGGTCAGCGGGCTCGTGCTGGTCAACCCGGCGATCGCCAGCCGCGACCGCAGGCTGCTCGCGCTGCCCTTCCTCCACCGGGTCGTCCCCTCGCTGTCCGTACTGTCGGGCGACATCGCCAAAGCCGGCCAGGACGAGATCGCCTACGACCGCAACCCACTGCGCGCCCTGCACTCGCTCACCCGGCTGTGGAGGCTCGTTGTCGCCGATCTTCCCCGGATCACGCAGCCCCTCCTGATCTACCGCAGCGACCAGGACCACATCGTCGACGCGACGAGCCTCGGGCTCATCACCTCGCGGGTGTCGTCGACGGACATCGCCACCATCACGCTGTCCCGGAGCTACCACGTCGCGACGCTCGACCACGACGCCGAGACCATCTTCGACGGGTCTCTCGACTTCATCCGCCGCCTCGAGCACGTCTCCCGGGGCGGTGGTACCAGTGTCGCGTGACGACGACCAGGCATGGGCCGACCTGGTGGAGACGTTCCATGCGTCGCCCGGCGAGGAGTTACCCCGATGGCCCGCGGCCGAGGACGTGGCCGACGATGCCGCTGCCGACGTGGAGGACGACGTAGCCGCGGCCGGAGAACGCAGCGCCCAGCCGGAACCGGCGTCCCCGCGTCCCGACCCGGAGGAGCATTTCGTCCCTCCACCCCCGCCGCCGCTGCCTCGCGGCGACCGCGTCTCGCGCCTGGCCTGGGCGGGCGTGCTGGGCGCACCGGTGTTTCTCGTCCTCGCCGTCGCACTCGGCTGGCGGCTGCCCACGTGGATCACGGTGCTCGCCGTCGGCGCTCTCGTGGGCGGGTTCGTCACCCTGGTCGCGCGGATGCGCGGGCGCGACCCGTACGACCCCGACGACGGCGCGGTTGTCTGACGAACCCGGCATGGGAGACGTGATGCGGGCCAGTGAGACCGTCGAGTTGACCGGGCACCTGATGGACTCCGGACTCCTCTCCCGGATCCTCGGCGACATCGATGAGTACGGCGCCGAATTCTCCATCGACAGCTTCGACGTCGGGCGCGAGGCGAACAACGAGTCCCACGCGAAGATCACCGTCTCCGCGGCCGACAGCCAGGCGCTGGCCCGGATACTCATGCGACTTCAGACCCATGGGGTCAACCTGGTCGACCCGGGTGAAGCACTGACCCGCGAGGTCGAACGCGACGGTGTCTTCCCCGACGACTTCTACTCGACCACCAACCTGGACACGGTGGTGCGACTGGGCGGCACGTGGGTGGATGTCGAGCAGCCCGAGATGGACTGCGGACTGCTGGTATGGGACGAGGGTGGTCGCACCCGGGTTCGCACCATCCCGGTGAGCGAGGTCCGCGCCGGCCAGCGGGTCGTCTGCGGTGCCGGCGGTGTGCGAGTCCGCCGGGTGCCCCGCCCAGAGGCGGGCGACAAGGCCTTCGAGTTCATGAACTCCGAGGTCTCCTCGGAGAAGCCCCAGGCGTTGCTGGTCCGCCAGATCGCCGAGCAGATGCGGGCGGTGAAGGCCCACGGCGCCCGTGTCCTCTGGGTGGCCGGCCCAGCCGTCGTCCACACCGGGGCTGCGCCGGCCATGGTGGCGCTGGTCCGAGCCGGATACGTCGACGTGCTCTTCGGCGGCAACGCGATCGCGACGCACGACATCGAGTCCGCCCTGTACGGAACGTCGCTCGGTGTCGACCTGGCACACGGACGCGGCGTGGAGCACGGCCACGAGCATCACATCCGGGCCATCAACCGAATCCGCGGCTGCGGGTCGATCCGCGCGGCCGTCGACCAGGGTGTCCTCACCGGTGGGGTCTTGCATGCGCTGGTCACCCACGGCAAGGACTTCGTACTCGTGGGTTCCGTCCGCGACGACGGTCCGTTGCCCGACGTGTACACCGACGTCATCGAGGGTCAGCGGGCCATGCGGGCGCAACTGCGCGGCGTCGGCTTCGCGATCATGGTCGCGACCATGCTGCACTCCGTGGCCACCGGCAACATACTGCCGGCGTCGATCCCGCTGGTCTGCGTCGACATTAACCCCGCCACGGTGACCAAGCTGGCCGACCGTGGTTCCGCCCAGGCGCGCGGCATCGTCACCGACATCGGGCTGTTCCTCGAGCAGCTCGCCCTCGAGCTCGTGCCCGGCTACCGCGGCTGAGCAGGATCGAGCTCGAGGTCGACGACGACCGGCCGGTGGTCGCTCGCGACGAGGACGTCCGGATCTTCGACGACCCGGTAGGCCGTCACTCGCGCCGGCCCACGGACGAACACGCCGTCGATGCGACGGCGCGGGTGGGCGGTGGAGAAGGTAGGTGTCTCGTCGGCGGCGGCCGCGTCGGCGAACTCGGCCGCGATTGCTCGCCAGGTCGGCCGACCCGGCTGCTCGTTGATGTCACCCGCCACGACCGTGACCTCGGACTCGAACCGGTTCACCAGCCCGACCAGTTCGTTGCGGTGGCGCGCCCGCTCGTCGGCGTCGAGCCCGAGATGGACGCTCGCCACGACCAGGGACGCGCCGGCCCGGTGAACCCGCGCGGCCACGGCCCCGCGCCGGTAGAGGTCCGGCGTCCTGCTGAAGCGGTAGTCGATGCTGCTCCGCACGTCGACCCGCAGTGAGGCCAGCATCATGGTGCCGCCCGTCGTCCCACCACCACCGACGTACAGCAGGCCGGACTCCCGCGCCAGCGCGGCGCACCGCGAACGCCAGCGCAGGAACCGTGGTGCCTCCTGGATGCAGACCACGTCGGCGTCGAGGCTGCGCAGCACCCGGACGACCGCGCTCCGGTCGTCGCGCAGGCCACGGATGTTGTAGCTGACGACACGAAGATCCACCACGGCGCCCAAGCGTAGGACCGGACATGGCGGCTCGCCGCGGACTCGATAGCGTCGACTCCATGCAGACGACGGCCCTCGGCTCCACCGGTCTCCAGGTCTCGACGCAGGGCCTCGGGTGCATGGGCATGAGCCACGCCTACGGACCCTCGGACGAGACGGAGTCGCTCGCCGTTCTGGACCGGGCACTCGAGCTCGGCGTCACCTTCTGGGACACGTCGGACTCCTACGGTGTCGGCGCCAACGAGAAACTACTGGCGCGCGCACTCACCGGCCGCCGCGACCAGGTGACGGTGGCCACGAAGTTCGGCATCGTCTCCGAGGCCGGCGTGTACACCGCGCAACGAGTGCGGGGTGACGCCGCGTACGTCCGGCAGGCCTGCGATGCCAGCCTGCGGCGGCTCGACATCGACGTCATCGACCTGTACTACCAACACCGCGTCGACGTGAGTGTCCCGATCGAGGAGACCGTGGGCGCCATGGCCGAGCTCGTCGTCGCCGGCAAGGTCCGGCACCTCGGCCTGTCCGAGGTCACGGCGAGCGAACTCCGACGTGCCCATGCCACCCATCCGCTCGCCGCCGTCCAGTCCGAGTGGTCGTTGTGGAGCCGCGACGTCGAGGACGCGGTCGTGCCCACGTGCCGCGAGTTGGGTGTCGGCTTCGTGCCGTACTCGCCCCTGGGACGCGGTTTCCTGACCGGCACGCTCGACTCGCTCGACCGACTCGCAGACGACGACTTCCGGCGCTCGCAGCCGCGGCTCCAGGACGCCACCATCGCCGTCAACCGCGAACTCGTCCGTGAGATTCGTGCGGTAGCCGCCGATGTGGCGGCGACACCGGCCCAGGTCGCGCTGGCGTGGGTGCACCATCGCAGCGAGATCTGGGGCATGGCGGTCGTGCCGATCCCCGGAACGAAGCGGGTGGAATGGCTGGAGCAGAACGTCGCCGCCGTCGACGTCGTGCTCTCGCCGGAGGCGCTCGAGCGCCTCGACACCCTGGCTCCCCGCGCCATCGGCGACCGGCACGCGCAGATGGGCCTCACCTCGGCCGGTGGGCGCGACTGAGACCGAGGCCCGGACGAACACGGTGGCGGCCTCGAGCACAGCCTGTCGACGCGGTCGAATGGTCGACCGTCGCTCCCCGCTCAGGCGTCGAAATCGAAGCGGGTCTGGCTGTGGGGACCCTTCGCGTACGCGTACACGGCCGTCGGCCGGATCTCGAACACGAGCGCCGGGCCGCCGCCGCCGTCGAAGGCCCCGTCCTTCACGTCGAAGTGCCAGTCGCTGCCGTACTTCGCTTCGTACGTGTCGGCGATCTGCTGCAGCCTGGCCTCGTCGGTGACCTTGACGACTTCACCATCGACGACGATGTCGAGTCCTTGCGCCCAGGCGTTGTTTCCGGTGGTCATCGTGCACCGCCGGTTCTGTTCGAGGTTCTTCGCCTTCTGCTCTGTGACGCCGGTGCAGAAGTGCAGGGTGTCGTCGGCCAGCACGGCGATGAGCGGCGTGACGTGTGGTCGACCGTCGACGCGGACCGTCGACAGCCAGAACAGTTCGGCTTCGGTCAGGGCCGCGCGTACGTCAGGCCAGGGCGTCGGTCCCGCGCCCTCCTCGCCGAATCGCGGGTCGACCGTGCCGGTCGGGTCGGTGGTTGCCATGTCGCTCCCTCGCCTCGCTTCCGAGTCATGTCCATGGAGACCGGGCCCGCCGCGGGAACTCATCGGTGGTCTATGCGGGCCAGGTCGGCGGCACCGACGATCCCGGCGTCGTTGCCCAGCGTGGCCACGCGGACCTCGGCCTCGGGGCGATGGCCGTGACCGGTGAGGTTGCGTCGGAACGCGGCGGTTGCCGGGCCGACGAGCAGCTCGCCGGCCGCCGAGACCCCGCCGCCGATCACGAAGACGGCCGGATCGAGCACGGCCGCGAACGAGGCCAGCCCTTCGCCCAACCACCGGCCCAGATCGGCCAGCAGCTCGCGCGACGCCTCGTCGCCGTCGCGGGCCGCTCCTGTCACCATCTGGCCGGTGATCATCTCCGGGTCGCCGCCGGCCAGTTCGAGCAGCCTGGCCGCGAAGACCGACCCTGCTGACGCCAGCGCTCTCGCCTCCCGGACGAGCGCGGGTCCGCTGGCGTACTGCTCGAGGCAGCCGCGGTTGCCGCAGCCGCACAGATGCCCGTCCGGCACCACGCGCATGTGGCCGAGCTCGGCACCGATACCGTGCGCCCCGCGGTAGACCGCGCCGTCGAGGACCAGCCCGCCGCCGATCCCGGTGCCGACGGTCACACAGACCATGTCGTCGACGTCCTCGGCCGCACCGAAGCGAAACTCCCCCCAGGCGGCGGCGTTGGCATCGTTCTCGACGACGACCGGCAGGTCCGTCGCGGCGACGACCTGGTCGCGTACCGGCACGTCCCGCCACGCGAGGTTGGGTGCGAACAGGACGGTCGAGCGCGCGGCGTCCACGAAGCCCGCCGACCCGACACCCACGGCGTCGACCGCTCGGCCCTGGCGGAGTTCCTGGACGACGGAGACGACGGTGCTGACGATGGCGGGCGGGTCGGTGGACGGGGTTTCGCGACGGGTCCGGGCGATGATGGCGCCCGCCTCGTCGACCACTCCCCCAGCGATCTTGGTCCCGCCGACGTCGACCCCGATGGCGACGCCCACTCAGCCCTCCACCCGCTTCTTCAACTCCTTGAGCGCCGTGTCGATGATGATCTTCTCGGCCTTGCGCTTCATCAGTCCGAGCATCGGGATCGCGATCTCGACGGACAGCTCGTAGGTCACCTCGGTGGAGCCGTCCTCGACCTCGACCAGTGTGTACGAACCGTCCAGGCCGCGGAGCAGGCCACCCTCGACCAGGGTCCACCGGACCTGTTCGTCGTCGTCCCATTCATAGGACAGCGTGTACGTGTCCTTGATCGCGCCGGCGTCGAGGACGAAGCGCGCCTCAGCGGGCCGGTCATCGTCCTCGTACACGGTCAGCACCTCGACCTCGCGGACCGATGCGGTCCACTGCGGGTATGCCTCGAGGTCGGCGATCACGGCCATCACGTCGGCCGCGGCGGCGTCGATCGTGATGCTCGAGGTGGTCTGCTCGGCCATGGGCTGTCCTGTCGTCGGGTGGCGTGGCGGAGACTACCGGTCAGCCTGGCGCGCGAGGAGAGCCTGCCGGCCGGCCGGCCTCGAGGTCGTCCTTCAGCGCGTGGATCCGGCTCTTGAAGGCCGTCGCGTAGCCGTGCCGCAACCGATCGCCGTCGGGTCCCGCGAGCGGCCTCGCGCGGAGGATCCAGTGCACGATCACCCCGTCCCGCCACGGCTCGAGCCAGATCTCCGCCGTCCCGGACAGTGCGCCGGCGACCGACCAGCGGATCCCGTCCAGGCCTCGGTCGGTGACGACGGACAGGTGCAGGTCGGGCCACCATTCGAGCCAGAGCGCCGGATCAGCCATCCGCCGGGCGAGGCGCGCACGATCGGCGACGATGAACGTCTCGTCGACCAGGTCGACCGGCGGACCCGGCATGGCGCGGTGCCTCAGGCCTCGCGACGATCCGGCGAGGGGCCGGCCACCAGGTCCCGCAGGACGGCCACGGACTCCGCCCAGCTCCACTCGCGCTCGACCCAGGCCCGGCCCTTCTCACCCATCAACCGGACGCGGTCGCGGTCGGAGAGCAGGTCGACGGCCCGGGTGGCGATCGCCACCGGGTCGAAGGGGTCGACGACGTAGCCCGTCTCGCCGTGCAGCACCGCCTCGGGCGCGCCTCCGCTGTCACCGACCAGGACGGGGTGGCCGCACGCCTGGGCCTCCAGGAAGACGATGCCGAGCGCCTCGGGCTCAAGGCCGCCCATCCGGGTACGGCAGGGCATCGCGAAGACGTCACCGACGTCGAACCACCCCGGCGCCTCCGACCACGGCACGGCTCCGGCGAAGACGACCGAGCGCGAGAGGTCGTGGTCGCGGACGAGGCGGTCCAGGCGACCGCGCGTGGGTCCGTCGCCGACCAGCAGCAACAACGCGTCGGGCACGGTGCCGAGAACGTGCGGCATTGCCTCGATGAGTGCGTCCTGGCCCTTGCGATGGACGAACCGCGACACCGACACCAGCACCGGCCGGTCAGGGTCGATACCCAGCCGCTCGCGGATGGCCGCGCCGCCGACGCCGGGCCGGAACACCTGGGTGTCGACCCCTGGGGCCAACCGGACCATCCGTGCGGCCACGTCGTCGGACAGCGCCGTGGCGATACGGCGGCGGCAGAACTCGGAGACATAGGTCAGCACGTCGCAACCGGCACCGATTCGCCGCAGGGCCCTGCGAGCGGCCGGCACCTTGGCCCACCACGTCTCGTGACCGTGGGTCAGCCCTACGACGCGTCGAGCCCCGGCCTGGCGGAGCCTGTCGGCCAGCAGACCCAGCGGAGCAGCGGCACCGAAGAGCACCGAGTCGCAGTTCTCGGCGCGGAGCACGTCCGCGGTCCGGCGCGCGACGGCAGGTGTCGGCAACAGCATCGACGCCCGGTCGCGCACCACGGGAAACGGTAGTAACCCGTCGAATTCGCGATCGCCGGCCATGGCGGCGGTGTAGACGACCACATCGTCGGCCGGCAGCCGCTCGGCCAGTGCGTACACGAACGACTCGATCCCGCCCTGACGGGTCGGGAAGTCGTTGGTGACGATCAGCGTGCGACTCATCGGCCAGACTCTCCCACAGCAGCCAGGTCCGGCGGCTCCGGCACGTCGTTCAGATCTGCCCAGGCGCGGGCCAGCGCGATCCGCTGCGGAGCCGTCGGGTGGCTCGCGAACATGACGAAAACGAGCGTCGGCGGGTCAAGGTCGGAATGCGACGCCAGGGCCAGCGACCTCTGCATCTCCGCGAAGGTCGTGGGGTCGCGGGTGAGGTCCAACGAGTGCACGTCGGCACGCGTCTCGATCCGCCGGCTGACCAGCCCCTGTAGGGGCGCGGTGACGATGCCGACCAGGCCGGCGATGGCCAGGACGGCGACCAGCACGCGCGGGTCGCGTGGACCGTCGGCGCCGGCCCGCGCGAGCAACCACGGCCAGCCGAGTAGGCCGGCGAGCGCGCACACCCCCGCTGCCGCACCGAGCGCACCGAGCAGCGTGCCGGTCCGTACGTCGTGCTCGGCCGCATGCCCGAGCTCGTGGGCGACGACCGTGCGGACCTGCTCCGCCGGTGCCTGGTCGAGCAAGGTGTCGTAGACGACGATCCGCCTGGTCGCGCCGAATCCGGACACGTAGGCGTTGAGCGTGCTGGTGCGGCGTGAGGCATCGGCGACGAGGACGTCCTCCACCGGAACGCCGTCGTCCTCGGCCATCTGCAGCAGGGATGCTCTCAGCTCACCCTCCGGCAGTGAGTCGAAACGGTTGAACACCGGCTCGACCACCAACGGATAGACGAAGGACAGCGCCACCACCAGCGCGGCAGCCGCCACGGCGCCGACCACCCACCACCATCGCGGCAGTGCCCGGGCGAGGGCGACCAGGAGCAGCAGGGCGAGCAGAGTCGCCGCCACCTGCAGGCCGAACCCCTTCGCGAGATCGACCGCCCACCCGGCCCATGACCGCGTCGACAGGCCGTAGTCGCGGCGGACGGACTCGGCCCACGCGGAGAACGCGAGCGTGGCCAGTCGGACCGTCAACAGCACGGCGAGGCCACCGACGAGGACCTGCCAGACCCAGCCGCCGCCGAGCGGGCGTGCGGCCGATGTGACGAGTCGGGCGCCGAGCGGGGTGAGCCCCAGGGCCACCGGCACGGCCAAGCCGACCGCCAGGCCCAGGTAGGCCGGCGGTCGGATCGCGGTCTGGTACGCCTCCGACTCGGCCCGCTCGGCAGGGCCGAAGTCACGGTCCGGCTCAGCCGGTTGGACAGGCGCTCCCTCCAGCGGGTCCCACGGCGTGGTCACCAGGACCGCGACGGCCAGTGCCGCCAGGAGCAGCGCCAGCACGATCAAGGGCGCCGCCGCGTCGGCCCGCCCGTCAGTCCCCGGCACTCGCGGTCACCTCCGCCCGCCAGGCAGCGGTGACCGCCGTCAGATCGGTGCCGAGAACATCGCGCAGTGCCGCGTCGAGTGTGTGCGGACCGTCGCGCGCCACCTGCCGGTACAGCGAGACGATCCGGTCCGGGCCGTACTCGGCTGTGAGCATGGCAACGGCGACGTGGGCGCCCTCGTAGGCCGACGTGGCCTGTCCGGCGGCGCCGAACGCAGCGTCGTCGGGCAGGGCGGACGGCACGCCGTCCCGGCGAACCTGCCGCTCGAGTCCGGCGGACGCACGCTCGAGGGCGATACCGGACTCGCGGTAGCCGGCGTAGTCCGCAAGCCCTTCGGACAGCCACAGCGGAACCGCACCGAGCCCTGCCGTTGCCACGTGGAACGCCTCGTGCCCGAGCACGGCGATGCGGGTCTGCCGGTCGAGTCCGGCGAGCACCCCGGGATCGGCGAGAACGCGCACCGGCCCGGCAGGTACGCCCGCAGGCTCCAGCGATGTCGTGACCGCCGCGAGGCCGGGTGCGACACCTGCTCCGACCATCCGCCGGGCCTGGTCCCAGGTGGCCGGCACGACGAGCACGACCCGGGGCGCGGTCTGATCCAGCAGGGAGCCGACCGAGGAGGCCGCACGGTCCAGCTCGTCGGCGTATCGGCGCAGGACCCCCGGCGCGGCCCCACCGACGACCAGTGCCGTGTCGCCGGCCACGGTCCGGACGCCGTCGATCTCCCACGGCGGCAGCGGCGTCGTGGTCGAACCCCGGACGAGCAGGTCCGGCGACAGGTCCAGGACCGCCCGGACCAGCGCGTCCTGCCGGTCCCCGTCTAACCGGTACCGGACGAGCACCTCCGCCCGCCAGGACCCATTCGGACCCGGTTCGATCGCGGTGAGATGTTCGGCCCAGCGGTCCAGGTGCAGCCGTCGGAGTCTGCCGAAGACGTCCGCCTGACTCTCCTGCGCGGTGCCGTCGACGGTGGTCGCCCACGCCGTTCCGTCGCCTTCCCGCCACGCGTGAGCGCGCCGGCCGAGTGCCGTGAGAACCGCGTCCTCCACCTCGGCCGTGGTGGCACCCGCGTCGGGAGCCACCCGCGCCGCAGGCTCGATACGGTCGGAGGCACCCTGATCCGCCGGCGAGCAACCGGCGAGGACGAGCGCGGCCAGGCACCCCGCCGTCACCAGGACGCAGCCGGCGCGGACGCGGAGGAGGGCGCCCGTCGCAGGCGCCCTCCTCGTACTCACGCGTCGATCGTAGGCGCGGACGCCTGCCGGCGGACCCGTCGGCCGGGCCGGTCAGCCGGGCCTGGTCTCACCCGAGAACGGCATGAAGGACATGGGGTCGACGCTGACGACATCGCCGGGATGCGTCGCATGCACGATCTGGCCGTCGCCGAGGTAGATGCCGACGTGGCTGATCGGGCTGTAGAAGAACACCAGGTCGCCGGGCTGGAGCTGGCTCTTCGAGACGCGCGTGCCGACGCCGATCTGGGCGCCCGACGAGCGGGGCAGGGAGACCCCGGCCTGCGCCCAGGCCATCATCGTCAGGCCGGAGCAGTCCCAGGAGTCCGGACCCTCGGCGCCGTAGGAGTATGGCTCGCCGAGCTGGGCGAGTGCGAAGTCGACAGCGACCTGCGCCCGACCCGATGCGGGGACGTCGGGCGGATCCTCGCTCTCGCGGCCGCCACCACGGCTGGCCTGCTCGGCCGCTGCGGCCCGGGCGCGTTCGGCCTGCTCGGCCTCCAGCGCCGCGCGCTGTTCCGCCTCGAGGCTGTCGAGCAGAGCCTGTGCGTCGGCGAGGTGCTTCTCGACGGTGGCCTGATGCTCGGCGAGCTCGGCCTCGACCGCCTTGAGCCGGTCGAGTTCCTCGTCGGCCAGCAGTCGGTCCTGCTCGAGCCCCCGACGCTCGGCGGCGACGGTGGCGAGCTGGTCGGCCTGTTGGTTGGCAAAGGCGTCGACGACCGACGCACGGGCCAGGAAGTCGCCGGGATCGGAGGCCATCAACGCGCTGAGCGTCGGGTCGATGCCGCCGGCGCGGTAGCTGGCGGCGGCGAACCCGCCCATGTCGGCAGCGAGCTGAGCGACCTTCGCCTGTTGCCGCTCGACATTGGCCTCGGCACCCTCGAGCCGGCGCTGGATCTCCGCCAACTCGTCCGTGGCCGCGTTGTAACGCTCCGCAGCCTGCTCGGCCTTGTGGTTGAGATCGTCGACCTGGGCCTTGACCTCCTCCAACGTCGGCGTGGGATCCGCGTACCCGGTCGGGATCAGGACGAGCCCACCGATGCCGGTGACGGCGGCGGTGCACAGGGCCACGAGGGTACGGCGAGGACTGGTGTTCCGGCGGGCGCGCTCGGGCACGCGGGTCCTTCCTTCTCCTCCGCCTACCGGGTGAGCTGTCGGGTTCGGGCTGAGAAGATCGCCCTACGGGCGCACCTAGGCACCCGATTCACCCCGGGGAACGTGGGTCCCCGGCTCCGGCGTCGACTGCGGTCTCGGCCGGACTCGGCGGAGCGCCTGCTTGCCGGCCGTTCGGCCGCCAGGGGAAACAGGCACCGCGCCGCAGGCTAGCCAGCCGACCGTGCGCCCGGCAAGTTCCTCGGCGCCGTTTCGTCGCTGTGGTCCGCGGATCGGTCGTCCACGACCAGCCGCAGCGGCGGCACCAGGCCGGTCTCGGCCAGCACACCGATGGCCCGCTGCTCGGCAGCGTCGAGTTCGGCGCCGTCCTCCGGCGTGCCCAGCAGAACCGAGACGACACAGTCGGGACAGGCCAGGCCACGGACCTCGCAGCGATCACAGTCGATGAGCATCATCTGCCTCCACGCTCGGGCGGACGGGCACGCGCCGCCTTCTGCCAGTCACGCTAGAGACGGGCTCCGACAACGGCCGCAGCCCGCGTCGCCGCAGCCTCCCTTCGTCGACCGACTTGTGGCGGGA
>JBOGDU010000121.1:0-12095 GCA_050743145.1 Jiangellaceae bacterium
CCGGGGAACCACCGCGTTCCGGGCATGACCCGCTCGCCGAGCACCCGCTCGGGCCGGTCGTGGAACGTCACGTCGAAGAACGCTGCGACGGCGTCCCAGAAGGCCTCGGGCTCGGCCACCGACCAGGTCCACAGCGCGTCGTATCCGGCCAGGTCGAGGTCTCGCTCAGCACGCAGCCAGCGGCGGAAAGCGGCCATCTGGCTCCGTTCCACCGCTTCCGGGTGCGGACGCCACAGCACCTCCGGTGCGTCCTCCGGCGCGGCGGAAGGGTGATCACGCCCCTGCACGAGACGCTCCAGTGGCCATGGGCACACGCTAGCCGGGCGTGGTCGTGCTGGACCATGGCGGCGGCGTCGGCATGCGCGGCACGTGGGCGCCTGGTCAGGGGTCGGCTGCTCGGGCGCGTTCCGCGGCAAGCCGTGTTGCGCGGCCCGCGCGGATCTCGTTGCGGACGAGGACCGCCGATCCGCCGACCACGAGTGGCACCACCAAGGCGTCGAGCAATGCAGTCCGTAGGTCGTCGGTGGCCACCAGCAGCCGCGCACCGGAGTCGGCGCCCAGTTGCGCCGCCCGCGCTTCGGCCTGTCCTACCAGCCCGGCGTGCGTGGTCGCGAGGCCGTGGAGTTGGACCGCAGGTTCGACCGGGTCGGTGGGTTCGTATGCCACGAACCGGTCGGGGTAGGACGGCACCTCCACGGCGTAGTCCAGCACGCCCGCAGGCAGCGGTTCGGTGAAGCGTGCACCCATTGGCCGCAGCGACAGCCCAAGCGTTTCGCGCGCGCGGGGCGCGGCGTCCAGTGCCTCCGGCCCGACGACAGCCACTTCGGTGCCGTCGACGTCGTCGAGGACGGCGCATGCGGCCACCGCCCAGCAAGCGCTTGCCAGGACCAGCGACTGCCAATGGGCAGGCACGAGAAGCGCCACCCGGTCGCCCGGTTCGACCTCCAGCCCGTCACGGAGCAGTCCTGCCGTCTTGGCCACCCAGTTGTCGAAGGTGGCCACCGACAGCTCGACGCGTTCACCCGTGGCGTCGTCGTAGTACGTGAGAAACGGTCGCGCACCGTCGCGCTCGAGCGCGGACCGCAGCAGCTCGGCTGGCGTCGTGCCGGGGATCATGCGACCTCCTCCTCCTCGACTTGTGGCGGGTTGTGCACGTCTCCCGGGCCGATGAGGGGTGTCTGACCCGCCACAAGTCGAGGATGGGGGATGGATGGGGCAGATGGGCCTCGGCCGTGTCGCTGAACGTGCTCATCTACGCTCCTGCGAGCATGGAGGCGATCCTTCTCGTCGGTGGGCTCGGCACGAGGCTGCGGCCGCTCACCGACGATCTGCCCAAACCGATGCTGCCGGTCGCGGGCGTGCCGCTGGTCGTCCACCAGATCGCCCGGGCACGGTCGGCGGGCGTGGACCATGTCGTGTTGGCGACGTCGTACCGCGCACGGGTGTTCACCGACCTGCTCGGCGACGGGTCATCGCTCGGCGTACGCGTCGACTACGCGGTGGAGGACGAGCCGCTCGGCACCGGTGGCGCGATCCGTAACGCCGCCGCCTATCTGGGACAGGATCCGGTCCTGGTCTTCAACGGCGATGTCATCGACGGCCACGACATCGCGGCCCAGGTCGGCCTCCACGTCGATCGCCGGGCCGACGCCACGCTGTATCTGACCACGGTGGACGACGCACGCGCATACGGATGCGTCCCTACCGACGGCGCCGGGCGAGTGACCGCCTTCCACGAGAAGATGCCCGAGCCGGTGAGCGACCAGATCAACGCCGGGTGCTACGTCCTGGAGAGGGCGGTCATCGACGACATCCCGGCCGGCCGGCCGGTCAGTGTCGAGCGGGAGACCTTCCCAGGGCTGCTCGCCGACGGCCACCTGGTGCAGGGTGTCGTGGACGGCGCCTACTGGCGCGATCTCGGCACGCCGGAGGCGTACATCCAGGGGTGCGCCGACGTCGTGCTCGGTCTGGTCGACGCGCCGGCCCGGCCGGGTCCGGCCGGTGAGTCCCTGGTGCTGGATGGCGCCGACGTGTCGGCGTCCGCAGTGCTGCGTGGGGGCACGTGCGTGGGCCCGGGCTGCGTCGTCGGCGACGCGGCCCGCGTCGATGGGTCGGTGCTGCTCGACGGCGCCAGCGTGGAGAGCGGAGCTGTCGTGCGCGCGAGCGCGGTCGGGCGCGGTGCACGCGTCGGGGCCGGCGCAGTCCTGGACGGTGTCATCGTCGCCGACGGCGTGCAGGTGCCGGCGCACGCGCGACCTGCCGCCGGCTCCCGCCTCACAGCCCGGTGATCACGACGATCGTGCGGGCGCGGCGCGCGTGCCGTCAGTGAGGTTCGCGATGTGCTCGTTGGCCCGGGCAAGGTCGGCGGGGAAGTCGACCTCGACCACGAACAGGTCAGAGACGTCGAGGGGCAGGAACCGAACGCCGTCGCGCTCTATCGCGAGCTCGACTCCGCGCTCGAAGTAGTCGTCGTCGGAGACTTCGGCCAGCCGGGCGATCAGAGCGTTCTTGTCGGCGCTCGACACGAAGTTGATCCCGACGGCCTCGCCGAGAGCTCCGGTGACGGTCTTCGACAGCTCGTCGACGTGGCCGTCCGCGTCGAGGGTGTACTTGACCTCCTCGTCGCCGACCCCCGCAGTGTCGACGCAGACCAACGATGTGTCCGCGTCGATGTGATCGCGCACCCGGTCGAGCACCGACCGATCGAACACGACGTCGCCGTTCATCCAGAGGACGCCGCCGTCCGGCGAGGCGCGCAGTGCCTTGAGCAGGCTCTTCGAGGTGTTGGTCTGGTCGAAGAGCTCGTTGTAGACGAAGGCCGCCTCCGGGAAGGCCTCGAGGATGACCTCCAGCTTGAACCCGACCACGACCATGATCCGAGCGTCCTCGCCGTAGCAGGCACGGATGTTGTCGAACTGCTGCGCCATGATGCTGCGGCCGTCGCGTAGCGGAGTCAGCGCCTTCGGAAAGGGTCGACCCAGCCGCGTCCCCATGCCGGCAGCGAGGATCACGACTTGAGTGGACACGGCGTGGCCTCCGGAGAACATCCGCTGCTGACCACACCGACCGTACTATGGGCGGCGGACCCGTTCCGGCCGAGCCCCTGACATCGACACGAGTCCCGTGCGCTGGTGTCGCGAAGGGTCTGGGCCAGCGCACGCGCCATGCGGGCCGTCCCTGCGACGGACGCTGTTGGCCAGAGTCGAGGGTGGGAGCTCGGTGCTGCACACGTTCACAACTCTTGCCGAGGCATGGGCCAATCATCGGTGGAAACGGCTGGTCTTCGTCGCTTCGCCGGCGTCGTTGCCGGTGGCCTTCGCCGCACTCGTGGCCGAGGCCGGCTGGCTGCTGGTGGGGGCCGTGGCTGTCGGCGCGGTCGTCGACGGACTGCTCCGCCTGGCGCCCATCGGCCCGGGGCGGCTGCTCCGGGTACTCCTCGACCGCTCCGCACAGGTGAGCACCGTGCGGATCGCGTTGGTGGCGGCCGCCTTCTTCACCCTCGCCGACATGTGGACGGCTGCAGTGGTCACCGGCGTCGGTCTTGTCGTCTCGCCGCTGTGCCGGGTGATGTCAGGGTGGCGGAAGGAGTACGCGACTCGTGCCGGCTGGGGAGTTGCCGGGGAGTCCACCGACCAGGGCATCGTGGGATGGGCGGCTCGCGTCGGTGGTGCCGCTCGATACACCCGCGGGCTCACGGTGACCGAGCTCGCTGTGCTGGCCGGACTCGTCCTCGCGTTGGCCGGAGTGTCACAAGGGTGGGTCGTTGCGGTCGCGGCCGGCGCATGGTTGCCCAGCCTGGAGCTGGCCGCCATGGCGGTGTGGTTCTGGGCCTACTCGGCGGGCCACCGGGAACCTGCCGTACTTCATGACGCGCCGCTGACACGTGTCGCCGTCTACTTCGCCGAGCCGGCGTCGCGCGCGTACCAGCTTCAGCAATGGCTCCCGGTCCTGGCCGACCTCCATCGTGATCTCGGGACTCTGCTGGTTTTCCGGAACCGGGGAGCATTCGAATTGTTCGGTCGGCTCACCGATCTCCCGCGGTACATCGCGCCGTCGCTGGACGATCTGACCCGCATGTATGCGGCCGGCGACCACGCCGTCGTGCTCTACGTCAACAACGGCTGGCGCAACTTCCAGTCGCTCGCGTGGCCGAGGACTCTCCACGTCCACATCAACCATGGCGAGAGCGACAAGACATCGCTGGTGACCCACCAGTCGCGTGCCTACGACCGAGTGTTCGTCGCCGGATCAGCAGCCGTCCGGCGCATGAACGCCGGTCTGCTGGAGGTCGACAGGTCGTCAGTCGTCGTCGTCGGTCGTCCGCAACTCGACTACGTCGATGCCAGTGACCTGGCCAACCGGGACGACCGGCCGGTTCTCGCCTATGCGCCGACCTGGGAAGGGGAGAACGACGCCAACAACTTCAGCTCGATCGACATCGGCGGCCCCGACATCGTTCGTTCGCTGCTGGCCGTCCCGGGCGCGACTGTGCACTACAAGCCGCATCCGCGCACGCCCGGAAGTCCCGACCGGACGATGCGCAACGCACACGAGGCGATCTGCCGCGTGCTGGCCGAGGCAGCCGCCGAGAGTCCCGAGGCGCGACACGGGGTGTGGGGCGGAGACATCTTGCCGCTGCTCGTCCGTGCGGACGTGCTGGTCGCCGACGTGTCATCGGTCGCCGTCGATCACCTGTACCTGAGGCCGGATGCCGGCTTGGTCCTCATGGACCGTAGCGGTGACGGTGGCAAGATCAAGGCAGCGGAGGTACCCGTTGCGCGCGCAGCCACCGTGATGCGGGCTGATCGTCTCGACGGGCTGTCGGCCGCGGTGGCAGGCCTGCTCGCCGCGAACGACACAGCCGCCCGAGTCGAGGTACGCCGTGAGTACTTCGGTGACTACACGGTCGGCGAGTCGACCCGGCGGTTCCAGACGCTCATCCGCGACCTGGTGACCCGGCGCGACGGCATGATGGCGCCGGACCGGGTCGCTACGGCCGTCGACGTGGAGGCGTCCTCGTAGCACCGGGCGCCGATGGACTCGGTCAGGGCTTCACGGCGATCCGACCGGACCCCGCCCGTACCAGCAGCAGCCTTTCGTCCGTCCTTCGCAGGAACTCCTCGGTGGCGTCACGCGATCCCTGCCACCACCCGTAGTCGTCGATGATCAGCACGCCGCCTGAAACCAGGCGGCCGTAAAGGTGTTCGAGCTCGTGACGGGTCGACTCGTACCAGTCGGTGTCGAGGCGCAGCAACGAGATCTGCGCGGGAGCACGCTCCGGCACGGTGTCCTCGACCTTGCCCTGAACGTAGTGGATGCGTTCGGCCGGGTATGGCACTGTCTCGAAGCCGGCCCTGACGTCCTCGAGCGTCGCGTAGGCCCAGACGTTGGCCGACTTCTCGCTGGCCGCCAGCAGCTTCGCTGCGGAACGGCCGTCGAGCCTTCGATCCCTGGCGGTCGGCGGCGGCATGCCCTCGAACGTGTCGAACAGGTACAGGTCGCGGGAGTGGTCACCGGCCGCATCGAGCACCCTGGCCACCGCGTGCATGGAGCCTCCGCGCCAGACACCGCACTCGACGACATCACCTGGAATTGCATGATCATGTATGTACTTTGTCGCCGAGATCAAGGCGTGCAACTTGTCGCTGCCGGTCATCGTGTAGGGCCGCACCGCGGTGATGATGGCTCGGAAGTCTTCGTCGAAGTCGTCAGGGAACGCACGCTTCGGTGCCGCACTGTGTGGTGTGGAGGGCGGGACTGCCTTCTGCAGCTCGGCCGCGACCGTATCGAGGCGTTTCGCCGTTCCGGCCAGCGTTGCTGAACGGCGGGGCTCGGTGTCGCCTGGCCGCGGAGTCCTGGTCAGGTGATACCCCGTGAGCCGGCTCAGCGACGTATTGATCGCCTTCTTCCAACTCACCATGCCGAAAATCCAACCACACCGGGATCGCTTGCAGCCATCGACGATTCACGCAGTTTCAACGGCTACGCTGCCCATGCGAGCCCTGCGGCGGCTGCCCGCTCGTCGCACCGATCGAGGCACGATCGGGTTGGGCTGATCCTGTACACGGGTGCTTTCATGGGGCCTCATCCGAGATCGGACAAGGGACAGATCGTGGACCGGACGATTCTCGAGCGCAGCTCCGGTGCCGGCGAGGCCGTCTTCCTCTTCGGATCGGTTGCCGTAGAGCGCGGAGGTGTGACCCGCGCGGTCTTGTCGCGGATGCGAATGCTGGCCGAGCGGGGCGTCAAGGTGCGGTTGCTGCTCTCGGCACATCGGCTCCGCGAGGATGTGGAAGAGGCTCAACTGCGGCGGATCTGGCACCTGCCACGCTCGGTCGAGTTCCGGTACTTCTGGCGCGAGGCGGCGCCGGGTGGGCAGGCTGGTGCTCCGGCACCTGGCGCCGCGGCGACTCACGAACCTGATCTGACCGCATTTCAGGCGATCTGGGGGCTCGGCACAGTCGTCCGCTTCTACCGGGACGGGCTGCTGGTCAAGAACAAGTTCTACGCTCCCGACGGCGTCCTCCATCGCATCGAGCACGTCGACGCGTCACGCCGTGCGACGTCGCGCGAGTACTTCGACATCCATGGGCGGCTGGTCCACGTCGACCAGGTGAACCCGGCGACGAACAAGCCCACCCTGCGGCGGTTCTTCGACCGTACGGGTCGTTGTTGGCTGACCGTCTGGCTGACGGCCGCGACGACCGATGGCGCGGCGGTGGTCCATGGCGACACACCGGTGGCCTACGAGGAGTTCGGTGAGCTGTTCGCACGGTGGGCCGACGAGGTCCTGGCCGACTCCCGTACGCCGGTGATCTTCTCCGACTCGCGGGTATGGGACCGGGCTGCATTGTCCGTCCGGCACCCAGGTGCGCATCGCGTCGCCGTGCTGCACAACTGTCACACCGTGAAGCCGTACCGATCGGTCGACGCGACGAGGCCGACCTGGCGCGTGTTCGCGGAGAACATCGACGCGTTCGACACCGTGGTCGTGCCGACACATGCCCAGCGGGACCACCTCGCGGAACGCTACGGCGCGTCCAACCTGGTCGTGATCAACCATCCCAGCCACCCGATCCCCACCAAGGTCGCCATGCGACGACCCGGTCGACTCGTCACGGTGGCCCGGCTCGAGTACCAGAAACGTCTCGACCACGCCATCCGCGCCTTCGCCATCGCTGCCGAGAAGGTCCCGGAGGCCTACTTCGACATCTACGGTTCGGGCTCCAAGTCCGCAGTGCTGCAGGCGCTTGTGATCGAGCTGGGCCTGTCCGACCGTGTCGCGTTCAAGGGATTCACCGACAACGCGGTCGAGGAGTTCGCGAGCTCGCAGGCCACCGTGCTGAGCTCGTGGTACGAGGGTTTCCCGCTCGTGCTGACCGAGGCCATGGGTGCCGGGACGCCGTTCGTGGCGTACGACGTCAACTACGGACCGGCCGAGGTCATCCGCGACGGTGTCGACGGCGTGCTGGTCCCGTCCGGCGACATCGAGGCGATGGGCGCGGCACTGACAAAGGTTCTCGGTGACGTCGACTACGCGCGAGCCCTCGGCGAGCGCGCCAGGCAGGTCGGCGCCCGCTTCTCCGAGCAGCGGTGGTCCGAGGAGTGGGCCTCGGTGTACTTTGCGCAACTCACCGGCGATGTGCGGGTTTAGAACGAGTCGGCTGCGGGCGCTGCCGCGGGCCACGCGCTTCCTGCTGGGCCGGATGGCCGGTCCTCGGTCACGGCGGACGCGGCGCGCCGCCGAATTGCTGCTCATGCGGGCCCCCGCGCTGGTCGGGCGGGCGGAGAGTGGAGGTGTCTATTTCGTCGTCAGCACGATCCTGCGTCGCGACGATCCGCGGACCGAGGCCATCCTCGCGTGCGCCCGGGCCTTCGCCGACGCTGCCGTGCCCGTGCATGTGCTCGTGCTGGAGTTCGCGCGTGACGCCGACCACGAGGTGGCCCAGCTCATGCGGGGCGCATCACTGCCCCGGTCAGCAACCGTGAGGTACTTCTGGCGCCACGCGGCACCCAGCGGCGACGGAGGATTCGCGACTGCGGCGTTGAGGGACCTCCCGGTGACCGCGAGAGGTGTGCTCACCCCCGGTCACCCGGAGCGGACGTCGTACTTCGTGGACGGACTACCGGTCGCCACGGTGACCCAACTGCAGCACGGCCTCGAGGTCGAGCATCTCGGGCCCGACGCAGCACCGATACGTCGTGACGACTACGACGAACGCCGGCGCCTGGTGCGGATGCTCGACCTTCGTCCGGACACGGGCCAGGCTGCAATGCGCCGCTATCTCGATGCCGACGGCACGTGTTGGCTCTCAGCCTGGGTGAACCCTTCGTCTGGTCGCTCCGGTCCTGTCCAGGTCTACTCGCCGACTCCGATGGAGTTCGCCGGCTACCGCGACGTCTGGGCGCGATGGGTGACGAGGGAGCTGCACAGGTCAGCCTCAGCGCTGGTGATCTCCGACGATGCCGTCAGCGGTCGCGTCGTGGCCAGGAGCCGTCACCCGGCGGCGCACAAGGTGGCTGTCGGGCCCGAACCCCGACCGGTTCATTCCGCGGAGCTGCTGGCGTTCTACCAGCACGTGATCACACCCGCGTGGCGTCCCCGCCGGTCGGGAGTGTCGTCACCACCCGCTCCGCTGCACCATCCCTGACGTCCCACCGTCGCCGGATCCTGCTGTACACCGGCTTCGCCGTGACACGGCCATCGCTGGACTATGTTCAGGCTCACGTACCGCACACCGCCGGTGGTCACGTCGAGGAGACGCCATGCATCCGTCGGCCTACGCCGAGATGAATCGATGCGTCGAGACGTACCTGCCCAGGGATCGGCGATACGAGGTCGTCGACTTCGGATCGCGATGCTCACCTCGGCAGACAGTGACGCATCGTGATCTGTTCCGGCAACACACGTGCACGGTCACGGGTGTCGACATCAAGCCGGGACGCAATGTCGACCTGGTGATGAAGAAGCCCTACCAGATACCTCTGCGGCGCCATAGCGCCGACGTCGTCATGTCTGGGCAGACATTCGAACACATACCGTTCTTCTGGGTGTCCATCCTCGAACTCGCTCGAATTCTTCGGCCTGGCGGCTACCTGTTCATCACCGTGCCATCCCGTGGACACGTCCACGACGTCAATGACTGCTGGCGCTTCTACCCCGACGGCATGCGCGCGTTGGCCGCATTCAGCGGCCTCGAGGTGGTCGAGGCGCGGACCGACTTCCCGCCCAAGCTGGCGGGCGGCCGGAGACATGACTACGGAAGGATCGACACCACGACGAGCTACTGGGGAGACACCGTCGGGGTCTTCCGGAAGCGTGTCGGCCGCCAGCCGCTGCCCTCCTGGGTCACCCGGAGCGTTCTGCGATGGTGGACCAACCGCCTGGGCGACCTCGGACCGGTCGGGAGCCCGAAACAGCCTGCAACGGCATCTACAGGTCGCTCGTTCCGCGGGGCGCGAGCGCGGCTGCCATGGCCGGGAGGTCGTTGACGCACAGCGCGTCGACGCCGGCATCGAGAAGCGCCTCGACCTGGGCGGCGTCCGGACACCAGGCGAGCACCTCGAGGCCGGCTGCGTGCGCGACCTCGACGACCCGTGTCACGCCGGGATGCTGGGTCTCCGGCTCGATCTCGTTGGGTTCCAACGACCCCACGTGCACCGAGAGCACCTCGACTCCCGCTCCGGCGGCCGCGGCCACCGCGATGCCCACCGGGAACCACAGCCAGGTGATGAGGCCCCGCGGCACCGCCGGGGCACCGCGTGCGAGGACGTCGAGCGCTGCCGGGTCGAAGGACGTGACCAGCAACGGACGGCGCGCCCCGGCCTGCGCGGACAGCGGCGCGAGCAGAGCCGCAGTGGTCCGTTCCGGCTGGCGCAGCGCATCCTCGAGCGCCGACTTCAGGTCGATGTTCACACCGATGCCGACGGGCAGCCGGTCGAGAACATCCTCCAACGCCGGCATACCGGCCGTGATCGCGGCGTCGGCCGTGGCCGCCGCCACCGGTGTGCCGTCGGGAAGCGCCGGCTGGTGCCCGATGACGAGCTTGTCGTCGGCCGTTCGGCGGACGTCGAACTCGACCCAGGAAGCGATCTGTGCGGCGGCGAGCAGCGAGTTCACGCTGTTCTCGTGGTGTCCCCCGACGACGCCTCGGCCCATCCCGCGGTGGCCGACGACGACGGCGGGTGGGGCGTCGAAGATCCGTGATCTCATCTGGACCATCCTCCGGCGTTGACCGCCCCGAACATAGGGGCAACGTATTCGGGAACCCTGTCGACTAGCGTTGTCCGCCGTCCGCGGCGCCATCGACTCCGGAGGCCCTCATGAGTACGGCGACGTCATCGGTCGTCGTACTGGGCCTGGACGACTCGCCGATCGAACGCCCCAGCCCGTCCCGTCCTCCTCTCGTCGGGCGGCTCGAGCAGCAGCTGCTGGCATTCGCTCGCGTGCTGGTGCCGGTGGCTGATACCGCGTCGGGGTGGTCGCGGGTCGCGGACGTCGTCGCCGGCGCAGTGGGTCCGGTCGGTGTCGTCGATGCCACGTACGTCGGGCACGCGTCACCACTCGGCGACACCATTGCCGACAACCGATGGGGCTCGGCGGTGTTGGTTGACGACGGCGGTGTCCGCGGTGTGCTCAGGGTCGGCCCGGCGGATCTTGCCGCCGCTCATGCGGCGGCACAGGCCCTGAGCTCCGACGGTGCAACCGTCCGTACCGCGGTGCTGGCCGATCGGCTCGCCGCCGCCGGCGTCGAGCTGAGACCAGTGGGCCCCGGACCCTATGTGGTCGGGTTCGCCGAGGAGCCGGACCGCGCGCGCGCCCTGTTGGAGCAGGCCGTCGGCGCCGACGAACACCGGCTGAGGATGGCGGCCTCGGCGCGGTCCGACGACGGGTTCTACTCGACGTTCGTCCTCCGGCGCCTGTCTCGCCACCTGACCGCGGGGGCACTGCGGCTCGGGCTCCGTCCGGACACGGTCACGGTGCTGTCGCTGCTGATCGGGTTGGCCGCGGCGGTGTGCTTCGGCATCGGCGAGCGGTGGGCGCTCGTCGCCGGGGCCGTCCTGCTCCAGGTGTCGCTGGTCGTCGACTGTGTGGACGGAGAGGTGGCCCGCTACACGCGCCGGTACTCGGCGTTCGGTGCCTGGCTCGACGGCGTCTCCGACCGCGTCAAGGAGTTCGCCGTGTACGCCGGGCTCGCCGGCGGCGCCGCACGATCCGGCGCAAATCTCTGGCTGCTCGCCGGTGTGACGATGGCGTTGCTCGTCGTCCGTCATCACGTCGACTTCGGCTTCGCGATCCGCCAGCAGGCGCGAACGGTCGCCGGGAGGCCCAGCGGAGATCGACTTGGCCCGCGCGGCGGGGCGCTACCCCGGTTGGGACAGGGTGCAGCCGCGTTGTCCGAGCGGACCGACGATTCCCCCGTCGCCAGGTGGGCCAAGCGTGTGGTCATCATGCCGATCGGCGAGCGTTGGCTGGTCATCTCGATCGCGGCACTCTGGGGCCCGCGGACCGTGTTCGTCGCCTTGCTGGCCACGGGCACGGTCGCAGCGCTCTACACGACGATCGGACGCGTGATGCGCAGCGTCGCCGAGAACGTCGCCGTCCGCGGTGCCGAGCTCCGCGACCTCGCGCTCCTGACCGAGGTCCCGGTCGGCGTTCCCGCCGAGCCGCCCCCCGGGTGGCTCGGGCACCGGCTGGGCTGGCTCGCCCCCGCCCTGTCCCGCGCCGGGGAGTTCGGCGTCGTGCTCGCTGTCGCCGCTGCCGTGGACGGTGCCGGTCCGGCCGCCGCCTTCGCCGTGCTGGCCGCGGTCGGGCTGCACCTGTACGACCTCGTCTACAGGTTGCGGCACCTTCGGCGGCCGCCTGCGCGCTGGGCGTCCATGACCGTCCTCGGCGCCGTCGTCCGTCCGGCCGTCCTCATGGTCGCCGGGGCCGTCGGACCGACGGCCTTCTCCACCGCATGCGCTGCAATGGCCGCGCTCCTCGTCACGGTGTCCGGCGTGGACGGGAGGGCGGCGTGGACCGACGGCCCGCTCGTTGCAGGGCGACCGACGATCGGGCAGGCGACGCAGTGACGCGCCCCAGCCTGGACGAG
>JBOGDU010000122.1:0-3855 GCA_050743145.1 Jiangellaceae bacterium
GCGCCGTCGGCGTAGTCGCCGCAGTGGTTGATCGGTCCCTTGGCCTGCGGGCTGGTGCCGGCGAAGTCGACGACGAGCCTCGCGTCACCTCCGGCACCGTCGGAGCTGGTCTTGGTCAATGTGATCCGCTGCGCGTGCAGCCTGGGCGGATCGACCCCGTCGTGCTCGGCGTAGTCCTCCCAGACGTACTCCCCGTCCGGAATCACAGCCAGAACCTCGCGGCGGAACGTCTCGGTGGTGTTGTCGAGGATCGCGTCGAAACAGCTCTCGACCGCGGGCCTGCCGTACCGCGCGAACAGCTCGGCCAGCCGCCCGGCTCCCATCAGGCAGGCGGAGCACTCCGCGTCGAGGTCGGCGGCCAGCGACTCGGGCATCCGCGAGTTCCGCGTCATGATCTTCAGCGCGGACTCGTTGGGCTCGCCCTCCTGCCACAGCCGGATCGGAGGAACCATCAGGCCCTCCTCGAACACGCTCGTCGCGTGCGACGGCATCGAGCCGGGCACAGTGCCGCCGATGTCGTCGTGGTGACCGAACGCCTGGACGAAGGCCACGACCCGGCCGTCGTAGAACACCGGAGCCGTCACGCAGAGATCGGGCAGGTGCCCGATGCCGCCCTCGGAGAGGTAGACGTCGTTGTGGAAGAAGACGTCGCCCGGCCGCATGGTCGCGATCGGATAGTCGCGGACCACCGGGTGGACGAGGGCGGAGTAGGACCGGCCGGTCAGCTTGCGCAGGTGCCGGTCGTGGATGCCGGCGCGGTAATCGTGCGCGTCCCGGATCATCGGCGAGCGGCTGGTCCGCCCGATCGCCGTCTCGACCTCCATCTCCACCGAGGCCAGGTAGCCCTCGACGATCTCGACGAGGACGGGGTCCGGCGCCGCGCCTCCGACGGGTGTCAGGCGGTAGGGGGTCATGGCACCTCCCGGTGCGGTGCCGTGGCCTCGCCCCGGGAGACCAGGACGTTGCCGTATCCGTCGACGACAGCCGAGAACCCGGGGTGGATCGGAATCGTCGAACCGAACTCCTCCAGCACCGCCGGGCCGTACACCACATCGCCCGCGCCGAGTCGGCTCCGGTCGTGGATTCCGGCGTCGGCCCACTCCTCGAAGTGGACCCGCCGCGTACCCGTCCTCGCCGACTCGACGCCCCGCCCGGGAGCGACCTCGGGGAGTGACGGCTTGCGGATGGGCCCCACGCCGGTGACCCGCACGTTGACCCATTCCACCTCCTGGCGCGCGTCGTCGCGGAAGTCGTAGCCGTAGAGGCGCAGGTGCGCGTCGTGGAAGGCGCCGGCGACGGCATCGGTCAGCGCGCGGGTCACAGGACCGTCGGGCACGTCGACGCGAACCTCGTAGGCCTGCCCGTAGTAGCGCAGGTCGGCCGTTCGGACGAACTGCCGGGCAACCGGGTCGAACCCCTCACGCGCCAGAGCGGCGTCGGCCTCGTCGCGCAGACCGTGGAACAGCCCGGCGAGGCTGTCGATGTCGAGCACGGTGTGCCGGGTCACCGCGGTGCGGACGTAGTCGTTGCGGACGTCGACGGTGAGCAGGCCGTACGCCGACAGGTTGCCCGGATTGGGTGGGACGAGCGCGCTGCGCAGGCCGAGCACGTCGACCAGCCGGCAGGCCAGCAGCGCGCCGGAGCCGCCGAAGGCCACCAGTGTGAACTCGCGCACGTCGAGGCCGCGCTTCACGGTGACCTGGCGCAGGGCGTTCGCCTGGTTCCACGCCGAGATCTCCAGGATCCCGACGGCACAACGCTCGGTCTCGAGCCCCAGGCGACCGGCAAGCGCGTCGATGCCCTCTCGCGCTGCGGCGACGTCGAGCGGGATCTCGCCACCGAGCAGATGAGCCGGAATGCGGCCGAGGACAAGATGTGCGTCGGTGACGGTGGGCTCGGTGCCTCCCTGGGCGTAGCAGAGCGGACCGGGGTCGGCTCCCGCCGACTGGGGTCCGACCTTGACGGTCCCCTCGGGCCCGGTCCACGCGATCGAACCGCCACCGGCACCCACCGTCACGACGTCGATCATCGGGATCTTGCTCGGATACGCGCCGACGCTGCCCTCGGTCGTCAGCGCCGGGCTCCCGTCGACGACGACGGCCACGTCGGTCGACGTGCCGCCCCCGTCGAGGGTCACCACGCGGTCGAAGCCGGCCCGCTGTGCGACCACCGCGGCGCCCAGTGCACCTGCCGCCGGCCCCGAGAGCACTGTTGTGATCGGCTGGTCCACGACCTCCACCGCGGAGAGCACGCCTCCGTTCGACTTCATCACGTAGAACGGCACACCGGCCTCGGTGTACTGGGCCAGTCGCGCTGTGATGCGGGCGACGTAGCTGCGGATGTCGGGCTTGACGGCCGCGTCGACCAACGTCGTGACCGAGCGCTCGTACTCGCGGTACTCGCGCAGCACCTGCGACGAGATCGACACCGTGGCGTCCGGGTGCATCGCGTGCAGGATCTCGAGCATGCGCTCCTCGTGGTCCGGATTCGCGTAGGAGTGGATGAAGCAGACGCCGATCGTGGTCACCCCGCGGTCGCGGAGCCAGAGGGCGGCCTGCGCAGCCTGGTGCTCGTCGAAGGGACGGATCTCGCTGCCGTCCGCGGCGAGCCGGCCACTCACGGTACGGACGCGGTCGGCCGGGACGATGCGCGGCGGTTTCACCCAGAAGTAGCTGTTGCCGTAACCGTCGGGCACCGACTGCCGCGCGATCTCGAGGACGTGGCCGTAGCCCTCGGTCGTCACGAACCCGAGATTCTCGACTTTGCCCTCGAGGAGCCTGTTGGTCGCGACCGTCGTACCGTGGCTGACCGCGCTGACGGCGTCGCCACCCAGACCGAGAGCGCGGAGAACCTTGTCGACACCGGTGAGGAAGCCCTCCGCCGGATCCGCTGGAGTCGAGGGCGTCTTGGTCGTCGCCAGCTCTCCCGTTTCTTCGTCGACGGCGACGACATCGGTGAACGTTCCCCCGGCGTCGACGCCGATCCGGATCCGGCGGGTCATGCGCGTGCCCCCGCCGTCACCATGTCGACCAGGCGCACCTGATCGAGCCCGCCACGCAGGTCGAGCAGGTGCGAGGCGAGGAACGCGACCTCCAGCATGTTGTGCCGACCGTACGGGTAGTAGGCGTCCTCGATGTCGTCCTGCCCCAGGGCGACGTCCAGACCCGGCCTGCAGAACCTGCGCGACGGGCAGGGCCAGGGGCCCGGTGTGCGGGTCCGAGACGAAGGCGAGACCCGCCCGGCCGGCCAGCCCGAGCAGCCGCAGCAGCGCCGGCTGCGGATAGAGAGCAGCCGCGCACCCTGAGCGAGAGCCTGCTCGCACAAGTCGGCCGCTCCCGGGTCGCGCAGCAGGCCGTCCTGCGGGAAGGCGACAACGCTGATCTCGGAGACGTCGCGGAACTCCGCCCGCGCGGCGAGGACCGCGTGCAGCCCTTCGAGCCCGGCAGCTGTGTCGACGTCGACGAACGCCTGCATGTGCAAAGTGCCGTACCGCACGGCCTCGTGCAGCGCCCGCCTGATCGACGGCAGCAACGTCTCGCGACGGTAGTCACCGGTCCTGACCGCACGCGCCATCTCGATCGCCGTCGTGGCACCGGCCATACCCTCGCCGGTGTACGCCTCGATCGCGCGATCACCGAGCAGCGGCAACGTGTACACCTTGTCCAGGTGGATGTGCGCATCGACGAACGACGGGGTGACGAGTCGGCCATCTGCATCGATCACGGTCACGCCGGCGGGCGGGCGGCCTGCCGGCCCGGACGACCAGGTCGGGACCCACGCACGGCAGTCAAACCGTCCCTCCGGACCGGCGCGTCGGCAACCCTTGCCGAGGTCCCGTCGGTGCCTTCGTCGCTG
>JBOGDU010000123.1:0-24078 GCA_050743145.1 Jiangellaceae bacterium
CCGGTGGACCACGTCGAGCGGACCGGCCTGCCCGTCGCCCTGGGGCAGGACGACATCGAGGACGCCTACTACCCCTACGGACGACACGACATGCTCGAGGTGGCATTCCTTGCCTCGCACCTGCTCGACCTGCGCACGGGCACGGACCAGCTGCGCCTTGTCGACATGGTGACGACCCAGGCAGCCCGGGTGATGGGCATCGCCGGGCACGCGATCCAGACCGGCGCGCCAGCCGACCTGTGCGTACACGACCAGGAGCGAGTGGTGGACCTCATCCGTGAGCACGCGGCGCCCCGCTGGGTCGTCGCCCGGGGACGGGTCGTCGCCGAGACCGCCACCGCCACGACGTTCCACCTACCTGCGCAGGCGCGCGAATGACACACGGGATCCGGATCGGCGTCGACACCGGTGGCACGTTCACCGACGTCGTGGCCGTCGACGAACGGACCGGGGAACTGGCGACGACCAAGACGCCCTCGACACCTGCGGATCCGGCGAAGGGATTCCTGACCGGTGTCGGGAAGGTACTCCGTTCACTCGGCCTGGCTGGTGATGCCGTCAGCGCGGTCAGCCATGGCACGACCGTCGCGACCAACAAACTGTTGGAGGGCAAGGTCGAGAACCTCGGGTTCATCACCACAGAGGGGTACGGCCACGTTCTCGAGATCGCCCGCCAGTCGGTACCCGACGGCTACGGGAACAGCTACTTCTGGGTGAAGCCGCCGCGTATCGTCCCGGCGGATCGCGTGCGCACCGTGGGTGGTCGGCTCGCCGTGGACGGCAGCGAGATCCGCCCGTTCGACGAGGATGAGGCCACCGAGGCCGCCCACTGGTTCCACAACCGCGGCGTCACCACGATCGGCGTCTGCTTCATCCACGCCTACGCGAACCCGGCCCACGAGGAGCGCATGCTCGCGGTCCTGCGGCGTGAGCACCCGGACGCCACCGTCTCGATCTCGTCGCAGGTGCTGCGCGAGTACCGGGAGTACGAGCGCAGCGTCACCACGCTCGTCGACGCGGCAGTCAAGCCCGACATCCGCAGCTACGTCGCCCGGATCACGGACCGGCTCGCCGAGTACACCGCGACCGGTGTGCCGCTCTACGTGATGAAGTCGAACGGAGGCGTGCTCTCCGCGGTCGAGGTCGTCGACCAGCCGATCACCACGGTGCTCTCAGGGCCCGCCGCGGGAGCGCTCGGCGCGGCCGTCGTCGCGCAGCGGGCCGGCTTCGATCGCGTGGTGACTCTCGACGGAGGCGGCACGTCGACAGACGTGACCGTCGTCGTCGACGGGACCCCGGCACTGACGACCGAGGGCAGCGTCGGGGCGTATCCGAGCAAGATCCCGATGATCGACGTCGTGACGGTCGGCGCCGGCGGCGGATCGATCGCGTGGACCGGCCCGGAGGGAACGCTCAAGGTCGGCCCGCACTCGGCGGGCGCAGACCCTGGCCCGCTCTGCTACGGCCAGGGTGGCACCGAACCGACCATCACAGACGCCCACCTCGTGCTCGGCCGGATCCCGTCACACCTGCTCGGCGGCGAGATCCCGCTGGACGCTACTGCGGCCCGGCGGGGCATCGGCAGACTGGCCGACCGTCTCGCGCTCCCGGTGGAGCATTGTGCGGTCGGGATCCTGGAGATCTCAGCGTGGAACCAGGCCAACGCTCTGCGCCAGGTCACCGTGAAGCGCGGCCTCGACGTGCGGGAGTTCACGCTGGTGACCTTCGGTGGCTCCGGAGCGCTGCTGGCCTGCCGGCTGGTCGACGTGCTCGGCCTGCGCAGTGCTCTCGTCCCGCCCAACCCGGGCAACCTGTCGGCGTACGGCCTGCTCACCGTCGATGTCCGCAACGACTACGTCCGGACCGCCGTGAGCCGTCAGTCGGTGCTCGACCTCGGACACCTGGCCGGACTGTTCGACGCTCTGCGCGCCGAGGCTGACGCCGCTCTGGCGAGAGAGGGGTTCGTGGCACGTGCTCGGCAGTTCGTGCGAACGGCGGACCTGCGCTATTTCGGGCAGGCCTACGAGGTTCGCGTCGACGTGCCCGACGGCCCTCTGACGTGGGAGTTGGCGGACACGGTCGCGGGCGCCTTCCACGACGCGCACCGACGTCTCTACGGCTACGACTTCCGCGACGACGCGCGCCAGGAGGTGGAGTGGGTCAACGTCCGCGTCACCGGCGTCGGGCCCATCCGGAAGCCGTCACTCCCCGAGGTCCCGGGCGGACGGGGTGCCGAATCGGCGAGGACCGGGGCTCGGCGGGTCCACTTCGAGCAGTGGACCGAGGCCGACATCTATGCCCGCAGCGGGCTCGGCGCTGGTGACGTGGTGAGCGGCCCCGCGGTGCTGGAGGAGTTCGGCTCCACGATCCCGCTCCACCCCGGGTTCTCGGCCGCCGTGGACCGGTACGGCAACCTCCTCATCTCGCGGGTCGACGCCGCGGCGCCGCAGCGGGAGGCGCAGTGACTCCCTACCGCCTGACACCCACTGGTGGTGTGGCACCCGACCCCGTGCTCGTCGAGATCGTCGAGGGCTACCTCGCCTCGGTCGAGATGGAGGTCGAGACCGCGATCGGCCGGACCAGCCGCTCGCCGATGATCCGTGACGCGCACGACTACCGCGCGGGCATCCACGACCGGCGCCTGCGCAAACTGACCGGCCGCTCATACTCCGCTCTCGTGCACCCGGTGGTCCGCGACTACCCGATCGCGACCATGCGGCCGGGCGATGTCTTCTTCCACAACGACGTCTACCTCTCGGAGGGTGGCATCGGCCACCTGCCGGACCTGTGCGTGACGGCTCCGGTCTTCCACGACGGCGAGGTCGTGGCGTTCGTCCAGGCGTTCGGTCACCATGACGACATCGGCGGCACGGTGCCCGGCTCGATGCCGTCACACGCGACGAGCGTCTTCGAGGAGGGCCTGATGGTCCCCCCGATCCGGTTGTGGCGGGAGGGCGAGCCCAACGAGGCCGCGCTGAAGATCATGACGAGGAACTCCAGGATGCCCGAGTCACTGGCAGCCGATCTCGACGCCGAGTGCTCGGCCTGCCTGATGGGTGCCCGCCGGCTCGCCGAGCTGTTCGCGCGGTACGGCAGGCCGGCGGTCGAGAGTTGCTTCGACGCGATCCTCGACAACACCACGGAGACATATCGCCGCGAGGTTCTGAGCGTGATCCCGGACGGGGAGTACGTCTGGGAGGACTACGCCGAGCACGACGGGGTCGATCCCCCGAGGCTGCACACCCAGCGCATCACGCTGACCAAGACCAGCTCCGACGGTGCCGGAGGCGATGCGAGGCTGGTCGTCGACTTCACCGGCACCGGCCAGCAGGCGAAGGGACCGATCAACCACTGCGGCGACTACGCCGACGGTGCGTTCCTGAAGAAGTGGCTGGCGCCGATCCTGCGCAATCTCGCCGAGTCGCCGGAACGGATGGCTCAGCTCGACGTGAACGAGGGCGTCGTCCCGCTCATCGACATGCGGTTCCCGCCTCCCGGGACGCTGCTCACGCCGGTCTTCCCGGCGCCGACGAATGCGCGCACGTTCGTCATCCTGAGGCTTCTCGGCGTCCTGGCCGGCGCGGTCGCGAAAGCCGTGGACGGCCGGATGCCGGCCGACCAGGAGACGATCCGCTACACGGGCGTGTACGGCACCGACGCCGAGGGCAGGCCCTACCTCATGCGCGAGGTGCTGGGTGGGGGGTCGGGCGGGCGCTACTACGCCGACGGTGAGGACACCATCCACGTCGTGCCGGATTCGCGGAACCTGCCGACGGAGTTCAGCGAGTCACGTTTCCCGTTTCTGGTGGAACGGCTCGGTCTCGCGGTGGACTCCGGAGGCGCGGGGAGGTACCGCGGCGGCCTCGGCTACGAGAAGCACATCCGGATGCTCCGCGACGCGCACTTCATGTCGATCGCGGACCGCTCGATCCTGTCCTGCTGGGGACTGCGGGGCGGGCGGGCGGGTCGGCCCTTCTCGGTGACGATCGACCCGGGCGGGGCCGGTGAGCGCGAGGTGGACGCGCTGGCCGACGGTGAGCCGGTGCGGGCCGGCGAGGTCATCCGGATCCGTACGACGGGCGGCGGCGGTTGGGGCGACCCGCTGGACCGGCCGTACGACGAGGTGCTGCGCGACGTCCGGTGGCGCAAGGTCTCATTCGAGGGCGCGAGTGACGACTACGGAGTCGTCGTGACCGGAACGGTCGACGATCCGGTGGCCGATCCGGCGGCGAGTGATCTGATCCGGATGCGGCGCAGGGCGGCACGGACTGGGGACGAGCCGTTCTTCGACCGTGGCCCCGGCTACGCGCGCCTGTCCGGCGGTGCGCACGCGGCCGACGTGGACTGGCTCTGACCGACCGTCTCAGGGTAGGAGGACGACTTCGCGTTCGGGGTCATGGGGGAACGACGAGGCGCCGTCGATGCGGAAATCGGCCCGCTCGCGCGTGCGCTCGGCGGCGAACAGCGCGTCCTCCTGCCGGGCCCAGCGTTCCCAGTGCGGCCGGAAGGCCTGTCCGTCGCGTTCCGTGCCGCGATCGAGGCGGATGGCCCGCGGCGCCTCCACCCACAACAGCGACGACAGGTATGGCGCGGCGATGCGTGAACCGCACGCGCATCCCTCGACGACGAGGGTGTCCGGTGGAGCCACCTCCACCCAGTCGCCGTAGGCGTCACGCTCCCAGTCGTAGCGCGGGTACCGCCCCGGCTCACCTCGGGCGATCGGCGCCAACACCCACCGCTGGAGCAGGGGCGCGGCCTCGGCCAGGCCCTCCCAGCCCGGGTAGAGGTCGTCCATGTGGACGACCGTGGCGTCGAGCAGCGCGGCGACCCGGCCGGCGAGTGTCGACTTGCCGGAGCCCGCACGCCCGTCGACGGCCAGTACCCGGGTCTGTCCGGCCCGAGGCGGAGCGCGGCGGAGTGCCCTCACCAGGGCAGCCAGCGCCAGGATCGTCACAGGAAGGACTTGCCCTCGCCGCGGTAGGTGGTGGCCGTACCGACGTGGCGCTCGCCGCGGACGAGGTGGAGGAACTCGAAGTGCTCGGCCAACTCGCCGGCCTTGGCATGCCGGAACCAGACCCGGTCGCCGATCGCCAGGGTGTCGGCAGCGGCCCCGAGCAACGGTGTCTGGGCCTCGCCGGCGCCCTCTTCCTCGTCGAGGAGCAGGCCCTCGGGCAACCACGGCGCGGGCAGCCGGTCGGCGCCGGCGGCACCGCTCGCGACGTAGCCTCCGCCGAGAACGGTGACCACGCCCGGCCCCGGCCTGCGGACGACCGGCATGGCGAAGAAGGCCGCCGGATGGGCGTCGAAGCTGGTGTAGCCGTCGAACAACCGCGGAGAGAGCAGGCCCGACCCGGCGGCGACCTCGGTGACGGCGTCCTCGGCGGCCGACAGATGGACCGAACCGGTGCCGCCTGCGTTGACGAACTCGAGGTCGGCGACGTCGCGAACCGCGGCGACGGCGGCCGCCCGGCGCTGTCGCAGTTCGCGCATCGACCAGCGCTTCATCCGCCGGACCGCCCAGCCGTAGATGCGGCGCCCGCCGGGCACGTCCTGAACCCCGGCGACCTGGGCCTCGTAGGCCATGACGCCGACCAGGCGGTAACCGGGACGGTCGACCACCGTGCGGGCCAGCCGGGCGAGCGCCGCCGGCGAGTGCAGGGGGGAGCGACGGGCGCCGATCCGCACGCGTCCGCCGAAGGGCTGCCACGAGCAGTCGAGCTCGAGACAGACCCGGACCGTCGCTCGGCGGTTCGGTGGCGACACCGCGTCCACCAGGTCGAGCTGTGCCGGGTCGTCGACCATGATCGTCACCCGGGACGACAGCCGTTCGTCGTGGGTCAGCCGGTGGAGCGCCGTGCGGTCGGCCGTCGGGTAGCCGACGAGGGCGTCGTCCACGACATCGGTGGAGACCAGCCAGAGCGCTTCGGACAGCGTGAGCGCGAGCACGCCGGAGAAGCCGTCGCGAGCAAGGACGTCACGCAGGAGATCCCGGCACCGAACCGACTTGGTCGCGACCCGGATCGGCACCCCGGCGGCGCGCCGGACCAGGTCCGCGGCGTTCGCGTCCCAGGCGTCCATCTCGACGACGGCCAGGGGCGGTTCGTAGCCCTTCGTCGCGGTGTCGAGCCGATGACGGAGATCGGCTCGGGACGCATTGGCCCGCGCGGAAGCGACGACAGGGGCGGGGGAGTCCACGGCGGCATCATTACCAGATGCGGCGCCGCTGGTCACGGCTGCGGCGGGTGTGCCCGCACCTTCCGACGATCACGGCGCCATCCGTACGCTGCCGGGTATGTCGGAGACACCTGTGCCGGGCCCGCTGGACGGCTACCTCGTCGTCGATCTCACCCGGGCCCTGGCCGGTCCGCACGCCGCGATGATGCTCGCCGACCTCGGCGCCCGGGTGATCAAGGTGGAGACCCCGGGACGTGGTGACGACACGCGCGGCTGGGGGCCGCCGTTCGTGGGCCCCGACGACGACCCGATCTCGACGTATTACCTGTCATGCAACCGGAACAAGGAGTCCGTGACCGCCGATCTGAAGACCGACGAGGGGCGCGCGCTGCTCGAGTCGCTCGTCGGCCGGGCGGACGTGCTGCTGGAGAACTTCCGCCCCGGCGTCCTGGACCGGCTGGGGTTTCCGGAGCAACGGCTGCACGAGATCAACCCGGGACTGGTCGTCCTGTCGATCAGCGGGTTCGGGCACGACGGCCCCGAGGCGGGTCGGGCCGGCTACGACCAGATCGCGCAGGGCGAGGCCGGCCTGATGTCGATGACCGGCCCGCCGGGCGAACCGACCCGTGTCGGCCTGCCGATCGGTGACCTTCTCGCCGGGATGTACGGCGCGTTCGGGGTGCTCGCGGCCCTGCTCGAGCGCGAACGGACCGGGCGCGGCACCGTGGTCCGCACGTCGCTGCTCGCGGCCATCGTCGGCGTGCACGCCTTCCAGGGCACCCGCTGGACGGTCGCCCACGAGGTGCCCGAGGGGCCTGGGAACCACCATCCGTCGATCGCGCCGTACGGGCTGTTCCACGCTGCCGACGGGGCGATCCAGGTCGCGGTCGGCAGCGAGGCGCAGTGGCGGGCGTTCGCCCCCGTGGTCGGCCTCGACCCGGACGACACCCGCTTCGCGACGAACCGCGCGAGGGTGGCGCACCGCGACGACCTGCTGACGGCGATCGACACCGCGCTGGTCGCGGCCCCCGCGGCCGAGTGGTTGGAACGGCTGGACTCGCTGGGCGTACCGGCCGGGAAGGTGCGATCGCTGGACCAGGTGTACGGGTGGGAGCAGACCCGGTCGCAGGGCCTGGTCATCTCCGTCGACCACCCGGTCCTGGGTCGCATCGAACTCCCGGGGCCGCCGCTGCGGTTCGGCGACCTGCCGTACGCCGGCGGCCGGGAGACGCACCTGCCACCGCCGGCGCTCGGCGAACACGACGAGCCGGTGCGCGCCTGGCTGTCCGGGGAACGCGTCCGACGGCCCTAAGCTCGCCGCGTGAGGGTACTGATCGCGCTCGGTGGCAATGCCATGACGGCACCAGGCGGGCGGGCCCGGCCCGAGGACCAGATCGCAGCAATCGGCCTCGCCGCACGCCGGATTGCCGCCGTCGTCGCCGACGGCCACGAGGTGGCGATCACTCACGGCAACGGGCCTCAGGTGGGGAACCTGCTGGTCAAGAACGAGATCGCGGCGTCGATCGTCCCGCCCGTCCCGCTGGACTGGTGCGGTGCACAGACGCAGGGAACGGTCGGGTTCGTCCTGCTCAACGCCTTGCAGCGCAGCCTCGGCGAGATCGGCGCCGACCGACCGGTCGGCGCCGTCGTCACGCGCACCCTCGTCGACGCCGCGGATCCGGCCTTCTCGCGGCCGACCAAGCCGATCGGACGCTATCTGCCCGCGGACGAGGCCGCGGTCATGATCGAGCACGGCCAGTCGTGGGAGGACCGCGGCAACCCGGGCTGGCGACGGGTGGTGGCCAGCCCGGAGCCGATCGAGGTTCTCGACGCCCCCGCCGTGGCCGTCCTGCTCGCGGCCGGCTTCGTCGTCGTCGGCGCGGGGGGCGGGGGCGTGCCGGTGAGCCGCGACGAGGACGGCACCCTGCGCGGCGTGGAGGCGGTCATCGACAAGGACCTCGCCGCTGCGGTGCTCGGGCGGTCGCTGGACGCCGAGGTGCTGGTGATCGCGACCGACGTCGAGCACGTCGCGGTCGACTTCGGTACGCCCGCCCAGCGTCCGCTGGGCCGGCTGAGCGCGACCGAACTGCGCGAGTATGCGCGTGCGGGCCACTTCGGCAGCGGCAGCATGGGTCCCAAGGTCGAGGCGGCATGTCGGTTCGTCGAGGCCGGGGGGCGCCGTACCGTGATCACGTCGCTGGACCGCATCACCGTCGCGGTGGCCGGCACCGCCGGGACCGTCGTCGAACGCTGAGCGAGAAGGAGCCGCAGGTGCCCGAACCGGTCGAGGTGCGCAAGGTCCCGATCCGCAACGTGAGCGACGCCTCCGGGCTCGCCGACCTGGTCGACGAGGGCGTACTCGACGCCGACCGGGTGGTCGCGGTCGTCGGCAAGACCGAAGGGAACGGAGGAGTCAACGACTACACGCGGATCATCGCCGACCGGGCCTTCCGCGAGGTGCTGGTGGCGAAGGGGAGCCGGACCCGGGAGCAGGTCGCCCGGATCCCGATCGTGTGGTCCGGCGGCACCGACGGCATCATCAGCCCACACGCGACGATCTTCGCGACCGTCCCCGCCGACCGGACCGAACGGACCGACGAGCCGAGGCTCGCCGTCGGCTATGCGATGAGCGAGGTCATCCGGCCGGAGGAGATCGGACGCCGCGGCATGATCGAGAAGGTCGCCGACGCCGTCCGGGCCGCGATGGCGGCGGCGGGGATCACCGATGCCGCCGACGTCCACTACGTACAGACCAAGACGCCGCTGCTGACCATCGACACGATCCGTGCCGCCAAGGCCCGCGGGGAGACGGTCTGGACCGAGCACACCCTCGAGTCGATGGACCTGTCCAACGGGTGCACCGGACTCGGGGTCGCGGTGGCCCTGGGCGAGATCGAGACACCGGGCGACGATGCGGTCCTGCGCGACCGGAGCCTGTACTCGGCCGTCGCCTCGTGCTCCTCCGGGGTCGAACTCGACCGCGCCCAGATCGTGGTGGTGGGCAACGTGCGCGGGGTGGGCGGCCGCTACCGGATCGGTCACTCGGTGATGCGCGACGCCCTCGACGCCGACGGCATCTGGGCGGCGATCCAGGACGCCGGACTGGACCTGCCGGCCCGCCCGCACTGGACCGACCTGGACGGGCGGCTGGTCAACGTCTTCCTCAAGTGCGAGGTGAGCCAGGACGGCACCGTCCGCGGCCGGCGCAACGCCATGCTGGACGACTCGGACGTCCATTGGCACCGACAGATCAAGAGCGCCGTCGGCGGCGTGGCAGCCTCGGTCACCGGTGACCCCGCGGTCTTCGTCTCCGTGTCCGCAGCCCACCAGGGGCCCGACGGTGGTGGCCCCGTGGCGGCGATCGTCGACCTCGGCTCTTCGCCTCCGACCGGCTACACCTGGGCCGACGGTGGCTGAACCACGATTGCCCACGGAGCGATCTGCGGACCGCGGCGCTGCCGACCCGGCCGTGACAGCCGCGCTGGCCGCGTACGACGGCGGAACCAGCAGTTCGGCCGACGTGGTCGCCGCCCTGGCGGCCGGGCGACTGCTGGTCGCGGTGGTCGCCGTGCTCGACGAGGCCGGTGGGTCGGACGGGATCCGCACCGACAAGGCGTCGCACATGGCGACCGTCACGACGACCGGGCGGGATGGACGGCGCGGTCTGCTGGCCTTCACGTGTCTCGACTCGATGCGCCGGTGGAATCCGGACGCGCGCCCGGTTCCCGTACCCACGCGCGGCGTCGCCCAGGCTGCCCTGGCCGAGGGCGCGGACGCGGTGGTCGTCGACCTCGCCGGCCCGGTCGTGTTCGCCATCGACACCGAAGACCTCAGGGTGCTCGCATCCGGCTCGGGGGACCGGGGACAGCCGGTCGGACATCCGCCCGGGCCGGCCCGAGGTGGTATCCTTCCCGACTGACCGACTCGTCATGTTCTGCCTGGGTCAGGATCGGGCTTGGCGAGGCGCAAGCGGAGACTCTCCCACCCGCACCGGCCTGAGCGGCCGTCGGGTTGCGGTCGGGCACCCGCCAGCGGTGGGTGCCGTGCCGACGGGTAGCCTCCGCGTGCGCGTGCACCGGAGGCTCTTTGCATGGCCGCCGGGCGCATGCCGGTCGGTCCACGACCCCAACGGCAAACCAGGAGGACGGCATCAGCGTAGAGCCCCGTATCAACGACCGGATCCGCGTTCCCGAGGTCCGGCTCGTCGGCCCCAACGGTGAGCAGGTCGGCATCGTCCGCATCGAGGACGCGCTCCGGCTGGCCCAGGAGGCTGATCTCGACCTGGTCGAGGTGGCCCCGTCGGCCCGCCCGCCGGTGGCCAAGCTCATGGACTACGGCAAGTTCAAGTACGAGTCCGCGATGAAGGCCCGCGAGGCTCGCCGGAACCAGTCCCACGTCCTGATCAAGGAGCAGAAGCTCCGCCCGAAGATCGACACGCACGACTACGAGACCAAGAAACGCAACGTCGAGCGTTTCCTGGCCGAAGGCGACAAGGTGAAGGTCACGATCATGTTCCGGGGCCGCGAACAGTCCCGGCCGGAGCTCGGCTTGCGGCTGTTGCAGCGACTCGCCGGTGACGTGGCCGACCTGGGCTTCGTCGAGTCCTCGCCGAAGCAGGACGGCCGCAACATGATCATGGTCATCGGTCCGCACAAGAAGAAGGCCGACGCCAGGGCCGACAAGGAGGCCCAGCGGGCCCGCCGCGCCGCCGAGCGTGAGGCGGAGGCCCAGGCCGAGCGCGACGAGCGCGCCGCCAGCAGAGCCGCCGCGGCAGCAGCGAAGTCCGCGGCCAAGCAGACCGACACCTGAACACGACACCACAGACGAGGGAGACCCGGCAGCCATGCCGAAGATGAAGACGCACAGCGGATCCAGGAAGCGGTTCCGCATCACCGGCAGCGGCAAGATCCTGCGCCAGAAGGCCAACCGTCGCCACAACTTCGAGCACAAGCCGACGAAGCGGACCCGACGTCTGGACGGTCTCACCGAGGTCTCGGCGGCCGACACCAAACGCGTGAGGAAGCTGCTCGGCAAGTAACGACGACGACGTACCCGGGCCGTGCCGGCCCGAACCTAGCAAGGAGTTCCAGTGGCACGCGTGAAGCGGGCGGCGAACGCCCACAAGAAGCGCCGTGAGGTCCTCGAGCAGGCCAGCGGCTACCGGGGCCAACGGTCCCGGCTCTACCGCAAGGCGAAGGAGCAGGTCACCCACTCCCTCGTGTACGCCTACCGTGACCGCAAGCAGCGTAAAGGCGACTTCCGGCAGCTGTGGATCACCAGGATCAATGCCGCCGCTCGCGCGAACGGCCTGACGTACAACCGGTTCATCCAGGGTCTGCGGCTGGCCGAGATCGAGGTGGACCGCAAGATCCTCGCCGATCTGGCCGTCAACGACCCCGCGACCTTCGCGTCACTGGTGGAGACTGCTCGGGCGGCGCTGCCGACCGACCGCAACGCTCCTGCCGCCTGAGTGCCCGAGTCGGCGGCTCCTCGCATGGCACGCTCAGTGGTCGCGCGTGGCACAGCGGCCGGCTGGGCCCGTGGGTGACATGCCCGAAATGTGGAACCGTTCACCGTGCCACGTCGGTATCGGCGACCCGGGATGATCTGGAGGGGTCGTGCTGACCGACCGCTCGCGGCGCGTGCGCGAAGCCCGCAAGCTGCACCGCCGGGCCGCCAGGGCGAGAGCAGGGATGTTCCTGGCCGAGGGGCCGAAGGCGGTCCGCGAAGCGCTCGGCCGTACCACGGACGCTCGCGCGGGGCACGTGGTCGAGATCTTCGCAGCTGAGTCGACCGCACCGGGTCACACCGGCCTGCTCGACCACGCGGTGCGCGCCGGGGTCACCGTGCACATCGCCGACGATGCGGCCTTGGCCTCGCTGTCGGAGACCGTGACGCCGCAAGGCCTGGTCGCGGTCTGCCGGCAGGTGTCCGTCGGCCTCGACGAAGCGCTGGCCGGGCCGCCCTCCCTGGTGGCCGTCCTCGCCGACGTGCGCGACCCCGGCAACGCCGGCACGGTGATCCGCTGCGCCGACGCGGCGGGAGCCGGCGCCGTGATCCTGGCCGGAGACTCGGTGGACCCGCACGGAGGCAAGTGTGTGCGGGCCTCGGCGGGCAGCCTGTTCCACCTTCCGATCGTGACCGGCGTGCCGACCGCGGAGGCCCTGCGGTCCCTCGGAGACCGAGGGCTGACCATCGTGGCGGCCGACAGCTCCGGTGGGACCGATCTCGACGCAGCACAGGACGACGGTCTGCTGGCGAACCCGACGGCGTGGCTGTTCGGCAACGAGGCATGGGGCCTACCCGATGGGCTCCTCGGGCTGGCCGACCGCGTGGTCCGGATCCCGATCCACGGCCGGGCGGAGAGCCTCAACCTGGCGACGGCCGCCGCGCTCTGCCTCTACGCCTCCGCCCGCGCGCAACGGCACGGCGCGGGCTACGGGCGGAGCAGCGGCGGAGCCTCCTAGACTCGGGCGCGTCCCGCGCGACGAGGTAGGTAGCGAGGAAGATGTCCGCGCCCAACAGCGAGTACGACCCGGTCGAGGTGACGCCCCTGCACCCGGACGAGGTTGCCCGGATGCGCGACGAGGCGCTGGCCGCTGTCAGCGGTGCGGCCGATCTGGCCGCCCTGAAGGAGGTCCGCATCGCCCACGCGGGCGACCGGTCACCGCTGGTCCTGGCGAACCGTGAGATCGGGGCACTGCCGCCGCAGGCCCGCAAGGAGGCCGGCCAGCGGGTCGGCGCAGCGCGACGCGACGTGGCCGACGCGGTGGCGGCCCGTCAGGCCGTCCTCGAGAACGAGCGCGACGAGCGGGTCCTGGTCGATGAGGCCGTGGACGTCACGCTGCCGTGGGACCGGGCGCCGCGCGGTGCCCGGCATCCACTGACCACGATCCAGGAGCGGGTCGCGGACGTGTTCGTGGCCATGGGCTGGGAGGTGGCCGAAGGACCCGAGGTCGAGGCCGAGTGGTTGAACTTCGACGCGCTTAACATCGGTCCCGACCATCCGGCCAGGTCCCCGCAGGACACCTTCTTCGTCGAGTCCGAGGAGTCCGGGCTCGTGCTGCGCACGCACACCTCGCCGGTGCAGGCGCGGACCATGCTCGAGCGGCAGCCGCCGATCTACGTGATCTGTCCCGGTCGCACCTTCCGCACCGACGAACTCGACGCGACCCACACGCCGGTCTTCAGCCAGGTCGAGGGGCTCGCCGTCGACGAGGGCATCACGATGGCCCACCTCAAGGGCACGCTCGACCACTTCGCCGCGGCGATGTTCGGTGACGGCGTCACCACGCGACTGCGGCCGTCGTACTTCCCGTTCACCGAGCCCAGCGCCGAGATGGACCTGCAATGCTTCGTCTGCCTTGGCGCCTCGGTCGGCGATCCGGACCGGCCGTGCCGGACCTGCTCGTCCGAGGGATGGATCGAGTGGGGCGGCTGCGGTGTCGTCAACCCGCGCGTTCTGGTGGCCTGCGGCATCGACGCGGACCGCTACACCGGCTTCGCGTTCGGCATGGGCCTCGAGCGCACCCTGATGTTCCGGCACGGCGTCGAGGACATGCGCGACCTGGTCGAGGGCGACGTCCGCTTCGCTCAGGCGTTCGGGATGGAGATCTGATGCGGGTCCCCGTGTCGTGGCTTCGCGAGCACGTCGAGCTGTCACCGGACGAGACCGCGCGCGACATCGCCGCCCGGCTGGTGCGGGCGGGCCTCGAGGTCGAGACCGTCCACGAGGCCGGCGCCGACGTCGCCGGTCCCCTGGTCGTCGGCCAGGTGGTCGAGTTCGCCGACGAGACCCACAGCAACGGCAAGACGATCCGGTGGTGCCAGGTCGACATCGGCGCTGACCGGCCGCGGGGGATCGTCTGTGGAGCGCACAACTTCGTCGCCGGCGACCTCGTGGTGGTGGCGCTGCCGGGTGCCGTCCTGGCCGGTGGGTTCGCCATCAGCGCTCGGCGGACCTACGGGCACACGTCGGGCGGAATGATCTGCTCCGCCCGTGAACTCGGGCTCGGCGACGACGACACCGGCATCATCGTCCTGCGTGCCGAGGAGGGTTCGCCCGGCGACGACGCCACCGAGGTGCTCCACCTGCATGACGACGTCCTCGACATGGCGGTCACACCCGACCGCGGCTACTGCCTGTCCATCCGCGGCGTGGCGCGTGAGGTGGCGACTGCGTACGGGGTTCCCCTGCACGACCCCGGCCTCGGCCCCGGCCGTCATGCCCGGGCCGAGGCCGAAGCCCCGCCCGGTTACCCGGTCGTCGTCGACGATGCGGAGCGGTGCCCGGTGTACGTCGCGAGAACCGTGACCGATCTCGACGCGGACCGGCCGAGCCCGCGCTGGCTGCAGCGACGGGTCCAACTGGCGGGCATGCGGCCGATCTCGCTGGCCGTCGACGTCACCAACTACGTGATGCTGGAGCTCGGACAACCGATCCACGGTTTCGACCGGGCGGCTCTGACCGGCCCGATCATCGTCCGCCGCGCGACGCCCGGTGAGAAGCTCACCACGCTCGACGGCGCCGTCCGCGACCTCGACCCCGACGACCTGCTCATCACCGACGACACCGGCCCGATCGGCTTGGCGGGCGTCATGGGCGGTGAGAGTACGGAGATGGGCACGTCGACGCGCGCGATCGTCATCGAGGCGGCGGACTTCGAGGCGACTGGCATCGCCCGTGCGGCCCGGCGGCACAAGCTGCCCAGCGAGGCGTCGAAGCGCTTCGAGCGCGGAGTCGACCCGGCCATGCCGGCGGTCGCCGCCACGCGGGTGGCCGAGATGCTGGTCGAGTTCGGGGGGGCCACGGCCGAGCCCGGTATCACGGCCGTGGGTTCGGCGCCCGAGCCGGAAGCTGTCGAGATCGACTCTGCGCTGCCCGGACAGGTCGTGGGCGTCGAGTACGCGCCGGAGGTGATCGCGGGCATGCTCGCCGCCGTCGGCGGCCGGGTGACACCGATGGAGTCCGGACGGCTCTCGGTGGTACCGCCGACCTGGCGTCCGGACCTCACTGACCCCTTCGACCTGGTCGAGGAGGTCGCGCGGCTGCACGGCTACGACGCGATCCCGTCCGTGCTCCCGGTCGCCCCTGCGGGTCGCGGCATCACCGTCGACCAGCGCCTGCGCCGGCGTCTGGAGCGGGCGGTCGCCGCGGCGGGTTACGTGGAGGCGCCCTCGTACCCCTTCGTCGGGCTCCGCGACCTCGACGCGCTCGGCCTGCCGGCCGACGATCCGCGCCGGCAGGTGCTCCGGCTGGCCAATCCGCTCTCGGACGAGGAGCCGTTCCTTCGCACGACGCTGCTTCCCGGGCTGCTCGCCGCCGTGCGCCGCAATGTCGGGCGCGGCATGCCCGACGTCGCGCTGTACGAGTCAGGCCTGGTGTTCCGGCCGGGTCCCGGCCCGCTGCCGTCGCCGCCGCGGCTACGGGTGGATGGCCGTCCGACCGACGACGAGGTTGCGGAGTTGTTCGCCGCCGTGCCCAGCCAGCCGCGACGGTTGGCAACGGCGGCCGCCGGCGACCGGGTCTCGGCCGGCTGGTGGGGGCGTGCAGAACCGGCGAGCTGGGCGGATGCCGTGGAATCGGCGCGGATCGTCGCCGCCGAGGCCGGTGTGGAGCTGACGGTCCGGCGCGACGAGCACGCGCCCTGGCACCCGGGCAGGTGCGCGGCCCTCTATGTCGGCGAGACGCTCGTCGGACATGCCGGTGAGCTGCACCCTCGGGTCGTCGAGGCTCTCGGTCTGCCCGCGCGGACGGTTGCGATGGAGATGGAGATCGACCGGCTCGGCGCCGTCGACGAGCCGACCCCCGCGCCGCGGGTGTCGACCTTCCCGGTGGCGACGCAGGACGTCGCCCTGGTCGTGTCCGCGCAGGTGCCGGCAGCCGACGTTGAGGCCGCCCTGCGGGCCGGCGCCGGCGAGCTGCTCGAGTCGCTGCGCCTGTTCGATGTGTACGAGGGCGCCCAGGTGGGCGAGGGCCGCCGTTCGTTGGCCTACGCGCTGCGGTTCCGGGCGCCCGATCGCACGCTCACCGTCGAGGAGACGACAGCCGCGCGCGACGCCGCGGTGGCCGAGGCGTCGCGTCGCACCGGAGCAGTCCTCCGCGGCTGAGACTGTGGACAAGCCGATCCGACCGCCCACGGGCGGCGATCATTGGCGGCCATGGCCCTGGGGAGGCCGGCGCGGCTGCGCGACCAGGTTGACGAGGAAGAGGGGACGGCGGTCGCTTCGCTGACGAAAACGCCGAATGGATCCCAGTCGACGACCGGGTGGGTCGGATTCGTCGGCGAAGCAGGCGGCGGCTTGCCCGTCGTGGGCCCAGTTGTCGCGACCGCTTGCATGAACTTGTGTACTACTGCATAGTCATGCGTTGTGGGTGTGACGATCGCCGTCGCCGGCGCCAGCGGCTACGCCGGGGGTGAGCTGCTGCGACTGGCGCTGTCCCACCCGGCATTCGAGATCGGCGCGGTGACTGCGCGAGACAGCGCCGGTGACATGCTGGGGGAGCATCACCCGCACCTGACGCCGCTGGGGGAGCGGGTCCTGGAGCCGACCACGCCAGGAACGCTGGCCGGTCACGACGTGGCCGTTCTGGCGCTGCCGCACGGAGCGTCCGGCGCCATCGCAGCGGAGCTTCCCGACGACGTCCTGGTGGTCGACTGCGGCGCCGACCACCGGCTGGCCGACGCAGCATCCTGGAGCGCCTTCTACGCGACAGAGCATGCGGGCACGTGGCCCTACGGCCTGCCCGAGCTCGTGACGGCCGGCGGGAAGCAGCGCCGAACCCTCGTCGGGGCGCGCCGGGTCGCGGTGCCGGGATGCAACGCGACGGCCGTGACGCTCGCGCTGGCTCCCGGGCTCGCCGCCGGCGTCATCGAGCCCGAGGACCTGGTCGCGGTACTCGCGTGCGGCACGTCGGGAGCCGGGAAGACACCGAAGACGCACCTGAGCGCCAGCGAGATCATGGGAGCCGCAACCCCCTACGGAGTCGGTGGCGTCCACCGGCACGTCCCCGAGATCGAGCAGAACCTGAGCCTGGCGGCAGGTTGCGCGGTGAGCGTCTCGTTCACCCCGACACTGGTCCCGATGTCCCGGGGGATCCTGGCGACGACGACCGCGCGCCTCGTGCCCGGCACCGACCCCGAAGCCGTGCGGTCCGCCTGGTCCGCCGCGTACGCGGACGAGGCTTTCGTCCATCTGCTGCCGGACGGGCACTGGCCCTCGACCGCGTCGGTTCTCGGCGCGAACACCGCGCACCTGCAGGTCGCCGTTGACAAGCGCGCCGGCCGGGTCGTCGCGGTCGTGGCCATCGACAACCTCACCAAAGGCACGGCGGGCGCCGCCCTGCAGTGTGCCAACCTGGCGCTCGGCCTGCCCGAGGTGCTGGGCCTGCCCATGGCAGGGGTCGCGCCGTGAGCGTCACCGCCGCCATCGGGTTCCGGGCCGCCGCGGCCACCGCCGGCCTCAAGCCGAGCGGCCGGCCCGACGTCGCGCTCGTCGTCAACGACGGGCCACGGCAGGACGCCGCGGCCGTGTTCACCGCCAACCGGTGCAAGGCCAATCCGGTGCTGTGGAGCGAACGGGTGATCGGCGACGGGCGCCTGGCCGGCGTCGTCCTCAACTCCGGCGGCGCGAACTGCTACACCGGCACCGAAGGCTTCCAGACCACGCACGCCGCGGCAGAGCTGGTCGCGGATCTCGTCGGTGCCGGCGCAGTCGACATCGCCGTCTGCTCCACCGGGCTGATCGGCGAGCTACTCGACCGCGCCAAGCTCGAGGACGGCATCCGCAGGGCTGCCGCCGACCTCGGTCGGCACGGTGGACCAGATGCCGCCGAGGCGATCATGACGACCGACACGCGGTCCAAGCAGGCCGTCGTCGCAGGCGGGGGCTGGGTGGTCGGGGGCATGGCCAAGGGCGCCGGCATGCTCGCCCCTGGGCTCGCGACGATGCTGGTGGTCCTCACCACCGACGCTGTAGCGGCCGCGCCCACCCTCGACCGGGCGCTTCGGCAGGCGACCCGCGTCACATTCGACCGGCTCGACACCGACGGCTGCATGTCCACCAACGACACCGTCATGCTGATGAGCAGCGGCGGCTCCGGTGTCGAGCCGACGTCGGATGAGCTCGCCGACGCCGTCACGCGGGTGTGTGCCGACCTGGCGCGCCAGCTCTGGGCCGACGCGGAGGGAGCGGCGCACGAGATCGCCGTCGAGGTGATCAACGCCGCCACCGAGCAGGACGCCATCGACACCGGGCGGGCGGTCGCCAGAAGTGCGCTGTTCAAATGCGCGATCTTCGGTGGCGACCCGAACTGGGGGCGGGTCCTGGCGGCCGTCGGCACGACCGGGGCGTCGTTCGACCCGGCGTCGGTCGACGTGACCATGAACGGCGTCCAGGTTTGCCGTCGCGGTGGAGTGGGAGAGCCGCGGGAGAAGGTCGACCTGTCGGTTCGAGACGTCACGGTCACGATCGATCTCAACGCAGGCGTCGCGAGCGCGACGATCCTCACCACCGACCTCACGCACGACTACGTCCACGAGAACTCGGCGTACTCCACATGAGCGCCGCCATCGACGAGCACGCGCTCACGAAGGCCGCGACGCTGGTCGAGGCACTGCCCTGGCTCGAGCGGTTGCACGGCACGGTGGTGGTGGTCAAGTACGGCGGCAGGGCGATGACCGACGAGGTGCTGAAGACGTCGTTCGCCGACGACGTCGTGTTCCTCCGCCTGGCCGGCCTCAAGCCCGTGGTCGTGCACGGTGGCGGCCCGCAGATCTCGAGCATGCTCGGCCGGCTGGGTATCCACACCGAGTTCCGTGGCGGCCTGCGGGTCACGACCCGGGAGGCCATGGACGTGGTCCGGATGGTGCTCGTCGGTCAGGTCGGCCGCGACCTGGTGGGTCGGGTCAACCAGCACGGCCCGTACGCGGTGGGGCTCTCGGGCGAGGATGCCGGGTTGTTCACCGCGCGGCGCCAGGACGCGGTGGTCGACGGCGAGAGCGTCGACATCGGGCTGGTCGGGGACGTTGCCCGGGTCCGCCCGGAGGCCGTCCTCGACCTGATCGGGGCGGGCCGGATCCCCGTCGTGTCGTCCGTGGCACCCGACCCCGACGGTGTGGTGCACAACATCAACGCGGACACGGCGGCGGCGGCGCTGGCGGTGGCGCTGGGAGCGGAAAAGCTGGTCGTGCTCACCGACGTGGACGGGCTCTACCGGGACTGGCCCGCGAGCACCGATGTGATCACCGAGATCGCCGTCGACGACCTGGCCGCGATGCTCCCCGGGCTCGACGCCGGGATGATCCCCAAGATGGCGGCCTGCGTGCGGGCGGTCCGGGGCGGCGTGCCCGAGGCGACCGTGCTCGACGGCCGGCTTCCCCACGCACTCCTGCTCGAGGTGTTCACCGATGCGGGCGTCGGGACCATGGTGGTGCCGTCATGATCCACCAGGACGGTTGGCTGGACCGTTACGAGCGGGCTCTGATGGGCACGTTCGGACGGCCACAGCGGGTGCTGGTCCGCGGCGAGGGCTGCTACGTCTGGGACGCGGACGGGCGGCGCTACCTCGACCTGCTCGGCGGCCTGGCCGTCAATGCGCTCGGGCACGCTCACCCGGCGGTGACCAAGGCAGTGTCGGCACAGCTCGAGACCCTGGGACACGTCTCGAACTTCTTCGCGACCGAGCCCCAGGTCGTGCTGGCCGAGCGGCTGCGGACGCTGGCCGGTGGTGATGGCCGCGTGTTCTTCACGAACTCGGGAGCCGAAGCCGTCGAGGTCGCGTTCAAGATGGCCCGGCGGACCGGCCGGCCGCGGGTCGTCGCGGCCGAGAACGGCTTCCACGGCCGGACGATGGGCGCCTTGGCCCTGACCGGAAAGGCCGCGATCCGGGACCCGTTCGCACCACTGCCCGGTGGCGTGGTCCACGTGCCGTACGGCGACGCCGCAGCTCTGGCTGCTGTGGTCGACGTGGAGACGGCCGCGGTCGTCCTCGAGCCCGTGCAGGGCGAGGCAGGTGTCCGCGTACCCCCGCTGGGCTACCTGAGCGACGCCCGGGAGATCACCCGCGAGCACGGCGCATTGCTCGTGCTGGACGAGATCCAGACCGGCATCGGGCGTACCGGCGAGTGGTTCGCGTTCCAGCGCGACGAGATCGACCCGGACGTCGTCACGATTGCGAAGGGGCTCGGGGGCGGGCTGCCGATCGGCGCGTGCATCGGCCTGGGCGAGGCCGCCGACCTGTTGGGCCCGGGATCGCACGGCTCGACGTTCGGCGGCAACCCGGTCGCGGCGGCAGCCGCCATCGCGGTCCTCGACACGGTCGACGCCGACGACCTGCTGGCGAACGCCCGAGACGTCGGCGCACGCCTGCGCTCCGGCGTCGCTGCGCTCCGGCATCCGCTGGTCTCGGGCGTTCGCGGGGTCGGCCTGCTTCTCGCCGTCGAGTTGAACGCCCCGGTCGCCGGCGCGGCGGCCGCGGCGGCTCTCCGCGCGGGCTACCTGGTGAATGCGGTGACGGCGGACGCGGTGCGGCTCGCACCGCCGCTGATCCTGTCCGCCGGGCAGGTCCGGGAGTTCGTGACCGCGCTCCCCGCGATCCTCGACGACCTGCGGGAGGACTGATGCAGACAGCGACCCCGATGACGCGGGCGGCCCGCCATCAGCGCATCGCGGAGGTCCTCCTTCGCGAACCGGTGCGTTCGCAGACGGAACTGGCGGCGATGCTCGCCCTCGACGGCATCGCCGTCACCCAGGGCACGCTCTCCCGCGACCTCGACGAGATGGGTGCGGTGAAGGTTCGTGACACGAGCGGGGACCTCGTCTACGCCCTGCCGGGCGAGGGCGGCGACCGGACCCCGCGCGCCGCGGCCCGCGAGGCGATCGACGCGAGGCTCGTCCGCGTCTGCGAGGAGATCCTCGTGTCGGCTCGGTCGTCGGCGAACCTCGTCGTGCTGCGCACGCCACCGGGCGCAGCCCAGTACCTCGCCTCGGCGGTGGACCGGGCGGCGCCGGAACCGGTCCTGGGCACCATTGCCGGCGACGACACGGTCCTCGTGATCACCACCGAACCGAACAGCGGTGCAAGGGTCGCCGCCTGGTTCCTGGCCCTCGCGGAGGGCCGCACCCCCGAACCCACGCAGGAGAAGGAGCACACCCGTGACTGAGCGCGTCGTCCTGGCCTACTCCGGAGGCCTGGACACTTCTGTCGCCATCGGCTGGATCGCGGAGCAGACCGGTGCGGAGGTCGTCGCCGTCGCCGTCGACCTCGGGCAGGGGGGAGAGGATCTCGACACCATCCGCAAGCGGGCGCTGGCCTGCGGTGCGGTCGAGGCCCATGTCGCCGACGCGCGGGAGGAGTTCGCCGACCGGTACTGCCTGCCCGCCCTGAAGGCCAACGCGCTGTACATGGACCGCTACCCGCTGGTGTCGGCCCTGTCGCGTCCGGTGATCGTCGAGCACCTGGTGGCGGCCGCCCACCGGCACGGCGCGTCGGTCGTGGCCCACGGGTGCACCGGCAAGGGCAACGACCAGGTGCGTTTCGAGGTGGGGATCCGCGCACTGGCGCCCGACCTCACCTGCCTCGCGCCCGTCCGTGACCTCGCGCTCACCCGCGACAAGGCCATCGACTACGCGGAGAAGCACGACCTGCCGATCGAGACGACGAAGAGCAACCCGTTCTCCATAGACCAGAACGTCTGGGGCCGCGCGATCGAGACCGGCTTCCTCGAGGACATCTGGAACGCCCCGACGGAGGACGTGTACGCGTACACCGCCGACCCCGCGACCCCTCGCGAGCCCGACGAGGTGGTCGTCACGTTCGATGCCGGCCGGCCGGTGGCCCTCGACGGCCGGCCCGTCACGATGCTGCAGGCCGTCACGGAACTGAACCGCCGGGCCGGCGCACAGGGGGTCGGCCGGCTGGACATGGTCGAGGATCGGTTGGTCGGGATCAAGAGCCGCGAGGTGTACGAGGCGCCGGGCGCGATCACGCTCGTCACGGCCCACCAGGAGCTCGAGAGCGTCACCGTCGAGCGCGACCTGGCACGGTTCAAGCGCGGCGTGGAGCAGCGCTGGAGCGAACTGGTCTACGACGGGCTCTGGTCGAGCCCCTTGCGTCATGCGCTCAGCACGTTCGTCGACGAGGCCAATGCCCAGGTGAGCGGCGAGGTCCGGATGGTGCTGCACGGCGGGCGGGCCGTCGTCACCGGACGGCGTTCCGAGCAGAGCCTCTACGACTTCGGGCTCGCCACCTACGACACCGGCGACAGGTTCGACCAGTCGTTCGCCCGCGGGTTCATCGAACTGTTCGGGCTGCCGTCGAAACTGGCGGCAGTGCGGGACCAGAGACGTGCCTGAGCAGCCGAGTCCTCCATCTTGTGGCGGGTTCTCAACGCCTCCTGCGGCTGCGAGGGGTGTACAACCCGCCACAAGTGGTGACCGGACCAGCCTGTGGGGCGGGCGGTTCGCCGCCGGGCCGGCGGACGCGTTGGCCGACCTCTCGCGCAGCACGGACGTCGACTGGCGCCTGGCTCGGTATGACATCGCCGGCTCGAGGGCGCACGCCCAGGTGTTGCATCGTGCCGGGCTGCTCGACGACGCCGAGCTCACCGGGATGCTCACGGGCCTGGATGCCCTCTCCGACGACGTGGCCTCCGGCGCCTTCGTGCCACAACCGTCCGACGAGGACGTGCACACTGCGCTCGAGCGCGGCCTGATCGACCGCGTGGGGATCGGGCTGGGCGGCAAGCTCCGGGCCGGCCGGTCCCGCAACGACCAGGTGGCGACGCTGCTACGGATGTACCTGCGGGACGCGGCGCGGACGGTGGCAGGCCTCGTGCTCGACCTCGTCGACGCGCTGGCGACCCACGCGGACCGGCATCTCGGGGTCGCCATGCCGGGCCGGACCCACCTGCAGCACGCCCAGCCCGTCCTGCTCTCGCACCACCTGCTCGCGCACGCCTGGGCCCTGCTGCGCGACGTCGACCGGCTCCATGACTGGGACCGGCGCGCCGACGAGTCCCCCTATGGGTCCGGCGCATTGGCCGGCTCGTCGTTGGGCCTGAGTCCCGAGTTCGTCGCGGAGACGCTCGGCTTCTCGCGGGCGGTGGAGAACTCGATCGACGGCACGGCGTCCCGTGACGTCGCGGCCGAGTTCGCCTTCGTCGCGGCCATGGTCGGTGTCGACGTGTCCCGTCTGGCCGAGGAGGTCGTGCTCTGGGCGACCCGGGAGTTCTCTTTCGTCGAATTGGACGACGCGTGGTCGACCGGGTCGTCGATCATGCCGCAGAAGAAGAACCCGGATGTTGCCGAGATCGCACGCGGCAGGGCCGGGCGGTTGGTCGGCAACCTGGCCGGCCTGCTGACCACACTCAAGGGGCTACCGCTCGCATACAACCGGGACCTGCAGGAGGACAAGGCGCCGGTCTTCGACTCCGCCGACTCGCTGACGCTGGTGCTCCCCGCCGTCACCGGCCTGGTGTCGACGCTGCGGTTCAGCACCACCCGGATGGAAGAGCTGGCTCCCCAGGGGTTCTCGCTGGCAACCGACGTGGCCGAGTGGCTCGTGCGCAACGGTGTCCCCTTCCGCGAAGCCCACGAGATCGCCGGCGCGTGTGTTCGGCTGTGTGAGCAGCGCGGGATCGAGCTGTGGGACCTCACCGACGATGATCTCGCCTCCATCTCGGCGCATCTGCGCCCCCCGGTGCGGTCCGTCCTGACAGTGGCCGGTTCGCTCGCGTCGCGTTCGGGAAAGGGCGGGACCGCTCCGCAGCGGGTCGCCGAGCAGCTCGACGCCGTGCGCACCTGCGTGGCAGCGTGGCGTCCTTGGACGGCCGAGCATTGAACGAGGGTGTCGCCCGGGCGTACTTCGAGCGGCCGGTCCTGGAGGTGGCGCCGTCGTTGCTC
>JBOGDU010000124.1:0-8229 GCA_050743145.1 Jiangellaceae bacterium
GCGGGCACCACGAGCCCCAGACGTTGAGGACGACGACGTCGCCACGAGCCGACGCCAGGTCGAAGTCGCCGCCGCCGAGCAGCGGGCCACCGAAGTCGGGGGCAGGGTCGCGGCGGTCCGCCGGTACAAGCGTCACGGCGCCGCTGCCCTCGACGTAACGGGTCTGGCCGCTGTCGGTGCGCCTGACCTGGCCGTCGGAGCACCCTCCGACGGTCACGACTGCGGCGAGGAGCGCAGCAGCGACACGCAGGACACGCATCCGATCACGCTCCCGCAGCAAAGCGCTTGCCAGTCGCAGGGAGCAGGTCGGCCGCCGGTTCGCTGTAGCTCACCGACACGACCTGCTCGTCTTCGAAGGCGAAGGTCGTCAGGCTGGCCAAGGAGCAGATGCGCTTGCGCGGGTCGTGCCACAACCGCCGCCCCTCCACCGCGGATCGGATTGCCCAGATCGGCAGCTGGTGCGAGACCAGCAGGGTCTCGTGGCCCTCCGCTGCCTTGCGGGCATCGGCCATGGCCGCCCGCATCCGGGCGACGATCTCGACGTAGGGCTCACCCCACGACGGACGAAAGGGGTTGCGCAGGTGCCTCCAGTGGCGGATACGTCGCAGCGAGCCGTCGCCGTGGCCGAACCTGAGGCCTTCGAAGACGTTGCTCGCCTCGATCAACCGTTCGTCGGTCTCGACCTCGAGCCCGAGCGCCGTGGCCATGGGGGTTGCCGTCTGCACGGCACGCTCCAGCGGTGACGACACGATCCGAACGACGTCGCGCCCGGCCATCGTCTCGGCGATCCGCTCTGCCATGGCGACGCCACGCTCGGAGAGGTCGTAGCCGGGCAGGCGGCCGTAGAGGACGCCGGCGGGGTTGTGCACCTCGCCGTGCCGGAGGAGGTGGACCCGCGTGACCGACGGTCTCACCTCGCCTCCGTGCCTGCGCGGGCCGCTGCGCGGGCTGCCTCCGGCAGCACCGCTGCCACCCTGTCGATCGCGGTGTCGTCGTGTGCTGCCGAGACGAACCAGACCTCGTACGCCGACGGCGGCAGGTGGACGCCGCCGGCCAGCATGGCCTGGAAGAACGCGGCGAACCGGGTCGTGTCGGTCCGCCTCGCACCGGCGAAGTCCTTGACGCCGTCGGCGGCCTGCTCCGGTTCGACGAAGAAGACGCTGAACAGGTTCCCGGCGTACTGCAGGACGTGCGGGACGCCCTCGGCGGTCAGTGCCTTCGTCACGAGGTCGCCCACGGACTGCGCCGCGTCGTCGATCCGGGCGTACACAGCGTCGTCGGCCAGCCGTAGCATCGTGAGCCCTGCGGTCGTCGCGACCGGATTACCGGACAGCGTGCCGGCCTGGTAGACCGGGCCCGCCGGGGCGAGGTGTTCCATGAGGTCGGAGCTTCCGCCGAACGCCGCCGCGGGGAACCCACCCCCCATCACTTTGCCGAACGTCGTCAGGTCGGCACGGACGCCGTCGAGTCCGAACCACCCGGACCTGCCCACCCGGAAGCCGGTCATGACCTCGTCGAGGATCAGCACCGCTCCATGGGCGTGCGCTGTCTCGCGAAGGAACTCGTTGAACCCGTCGGCCGGCGGGACAGCCCCCATGTTGCCGGCCGCCGCCTCGGCGATCACACACGCGACGTTCCCGCCGTGCTCGGCGAATGCGGCCTCGACGGCGTACCGGTCGTTGTAGGGGAGGACGATCGTGTCGCGGGCGCTGGCGTCGGTGACGCCCGGCGTGTCCGGATGTGCGAACGTGGCGACTCCGCTGCCTGCGCCGGCCAGCAGGGAGTCGACGTGCCCGTGGTAGTGGCCGGCGAACTTGACGACCAGGGCGCGGCGGGTCGCGCCGCGGGCAAGCCGGATCGCGCTCATCGTCGCCTCGGTGCCGCTGGATACCAGGCGCACCTTCTCCACCGACGTCCGAGCGACGATCTCCTCGGCGAGCTCCACCTCCTGCAGCGTCGGCGTGCCGTAGGACGTCCCGAGCGCGACCTGGCGGGCCACGGCCTCGGTGACCTGCGGATGGGCGTGGCCCAGGAGCAGCGGCCCCCAGGAGCAGACCAGGTCGACGTACTCCCGGCCGTCGGCGTCGTAGACGTACGGCCCCTGGCCCCTGGTGAGGAAGCGCGGCGTCCCGCCGACGGCCCGGAATGCTCGCACCGGCGAGTTGACGCCGCCCGGGGTGACCGCGAGTGCCCGCTCGAACAGGGCGGCGCTGCGGGGGGCTTGGTACGGGTGGGCCACGCGCGCCATTGTCCCAGTCGCACCCGCGGCGCCGAGCGGCGGCCATGGTGTGAGCGTGGAGCGACGAGCGCACCGGCACGCCGGTCCGACTCGGGCCCGTGAACGTCGCCACGGCGTGGGACCGCCGCCGCGCCGGTTGAGAACCGTGCCTTTGCCGGCGTGACATGATCCCCTGTGCTCGTGGAGGCGCCGATGTCGGACCGCGACGACAGCCTGGACACGGGCACGGACCGGCGCACGGAGTTGCGGGTCCACGGCGTCAGCGGCACCAGCGCCGAGGCGATCCTCGCGCATCCCCTCCTCAAGCGCGTCGCCGGCGATGCCCGGGCCGGCTTCTACCGCCGCTGGTACCCGGGCGGCCGCTCCGTCGACCTCGGGCGCCGCGGACCACTGGAGGCGTACAGCTGGGGTGGGCTCACTTCCGGTCCGGCGGGGCGAGCGGCGTGGCTGCTCCTCCTTCCGCTGATGCTGGTGAACCTCGCCCACTGGATGCTGCCCTCGGTACCCGCGGGCGCCTCCCGCCGGCAGGTCGTGGCCGGGCACGCCGCGGCGGTGCTGCTTCGCCTGTTCGGACTCGTCCTCACGGTGACCATGTTGCTGACCGCGGTCCTGGTCGCCGTCGACCTCGCCGGCTGGCAGTGCGGCCGGATCCCCCGCTGTGCCGACGCGACACCGCTCGTCGCCCTGATCGCCGACGGCCTCCTCTCCAGCCCGGGCCGGCGCGTCGCCGTCACCGCCGTGCTCCCCCTGCTCGTGGTGCTGCTCGTCGGGATGGTGGGACGCCGCTCGCCGCGCGTGACCGAGCCGGCGCCGGACGCCACGGTCCAGCACGCCGACGACGTGCCGCTCGCCCGTCGGCGATTCTGGCGCGGCAATCCGGGGATGCCGATGCTGCGGACGACCCATGTCGCTGCGGCGACCGCCCTGCTGGCCTGCCAAGTGGCCTGGCCCGCGACCCGCCTGGTCGCCACCGGGGGTGCACAGGTGCTGGGTGCGGTGATCTGCCTCGCGTCCCTGGCCGTGCTCGCCTACTCGGTCGTGCTCATCGGCGCAGAGGTGGTGACCGGGCGCGGTGCGGATGAAGCGTCGACGACTCCGGCCGTGCGACGACCGGTGTCCGCGCCAGGGGCGACGTTCGCCCGGCGCACCGCGCTCGTCCTGCTGGCGATCGGCACCGTCTACTCGGCATGGGACTGGCAAGGACCGTGGTCGGACGCCGGGCGGTTGCCCGGTCTGCGTCCGGCGATCCTCACGTCGTTCACGGCCGGCGTCACGATCCTGATCCTGCTGGCACTCGCCGTCGCCGCCCAGCAACCATGGCGGCAGACCGACGGCGTCCCGGCCGACCCGCTCAGCCGGCCCGCCATGCGCGGCATGGGTGGTGCGGCCATCGCGACGGTCGCGTTCCTCGTGGCCGGCGGTTTCTCGGCCGGCATCACCTACCGGGTTGCCGAACTGCTCGGCTTCCCGGTGCTCAGCCAGCAGACGGCGGTAGGTCATCTCCTCGCCCAGCAGGTCGTCGCCAACGACCCCTCCCGGCCCTTCCAGGACCGGCTGGCCGCTGCAACGGCCGAGGTCCCGATGGTGGTGCCACCGTCGTTCGCCTGGGCTGGCGCCGCCGCGTCGGTGATCACGGCAGCCCTGGTGGTCGTCGCCGTCGTCGTCGTCCTGGGCGTCCGAGGGCGGCTGGACGACCTGGCGGAGACCGTGCTGCGCAACCGTCCGGACCGGGCCGACGGGCGCTCGGCGTCGGATCCGCTCGTGCGGAGGGTCGCCACAGTGGTTGCCTGGGCATCGCTCACCGACGGGGTGGGCCGGATCATCGGCCGGATCGTGATCGTCAGCGGAGGCGTGCTCATCGCCGGGCTCGTCGTGTACTCGGCCGGCGCGGACAACTGGCGCTTCGTCGAGCAGCCGCCGCTGTCGACGCTGACCGCGTTCGGCACGTGGATCATGGGTTTGTTCGCGCTCGGGCTGGTCGTGCTGGCGTGGAACTCGTACCGCAACCCGGCCCTGCGCCGGACCGTCGGCATCCTCTGGGACGTCGGCAGCTTCTTTCCCCGGGCAGCCCACCCGCTCGCGCCCCCGTCGTACGGCGAGCGGGCGGTGCCGGAACTGGCCGACCGGGTCATGGCGCTGACCGCATCGCCGTCGGCGAGGGTCGTCCTGTCCGGCCATTCCCAGGGATCGGTCCTCGTGGCCGCCACCGTCCTCCACCTCGGCCCGGAGACCGCGACGCAGGTGGACCTGCTGACCCACGGCTCGCCGCTGCGCCGCCTTTACACGCGGTTCTTCCCGGCGTACTTGGGAGCCGACGCGCTGGCCTGCGTGCGCGATCGGCTCGACGGCCGGTGGCGCAACCTCTACCGCGACACCGACCCGATCGGGTCGTGGGTCCTCGACCCGCCGACCGCGCCCGACCCGTCGGTCGACCGGTTGCTGATCGACCCTCGCCGACTCGGCGATGACATCGAAGGCCATTCCGACTACTGGTCGGACCCGGGCTATGCCAGCGCTCTGGAGGACCTGACCGGGCTCACGCGGTCCGGCCACTGATGGCAGAACTCGTCGTGACGTGTCGAACCCGCCACAAGTCGCCCAGTCGCCCAGCCTCGCCGTAGCACCGGTCCAGCCGCCCGACCCTGGTCGGGCGGGGCTGCCATGTGGGACAGTTCCGAGGGTGCGCAAATACGTCCTCATGGGGGCACAGGGAAGCGGCAAGGGCACACAGGCGTCGCTGCTCGCCGCCGACCTCGACCTGACTCAGATCAGCGTCGGCGACATCTTTCGCTGGCACGTCCAGAACCATACGAAGCTCGGAGCCCAGGTTCGGCGCGTCATGGCCGCCGGTGAGCTGGTAGGAGACGACCTGGTGGAGACCGTGGTCAACGAGCGGCTCCGCCAGCACGACTGGAACTACGGATTCGTCATCGACGGGTTCCCGAGAAACCGGCCACAGGCCGAGTTCTTCCTGGAGAGCTACGACATCGACGCGGTCATCCATCTCGATCTACCCGACGACGACGTCCGCCTACGCGTCCTGGCCCGGCGCCTGTGCTCGTCGTGCGGGCTGGACTACAACCTGATGGCACACCGCCCGAAGGCCGAGGGTCGCTGCGACGTGTGCGGCGGCGAGCTCGTCGCCCGCGAGGACGACACCGAGCAGGCGCTCGAGGCGCGCCTGCGCGACTACCACGACAAGACCGATCCCGTGCTCGAGCTGTTCCGCCGGAAGGAGTACGTCGTCACCATCGACGCGCGTCCCGACGCCGCCACGGTGCAGCGCTCGGTCCGGACCGAACTCGGCCTCCCGTCCGCGGACTGAGCCATGCCGACCCAGGTGGAGCGCGCCGAGAAAGCTGGTAGGAAGTAGCCATGATCCGAGTCGACATCGCCGAGGCGGCCCGAACCAGCGACGCCTTCCGCCGGGTTCTGCACACCACCGGCCATGTCCAGTTGGTGGTCATGACGCTACGGCCCGGCGAGGACATCGGCACCGAGGTACACGAGCACAACGACCAGGTCCTCACCTTCGTGGAGGGCAGCGTCCGCGCCGAGGTCGCGGGCGAGACCAGCGAAGTCGGCCCGGGCGATGTCGTCATCGTGCCGGCGGGCACCGAGCACAACTTCATCAACGTCGGAGCCGGGCCGGCACGCCTGTACACGCTCTACAGCCCGCCCGACCACAGCCCCGACACGGTGCACGAGACCAAGGCCGACGCCGAGGCCGCCGAGCGCGCGCACTCCGACATCCCACCGCCGGAGCGGCCGCCACAGTGATCGAAGTGAGATCTGGGCTGCCGGGGCGACACAACTCTCACGCGGTGCTGCATTGATCTCCGGTGGGTGACGCCTACAAGTGTCGTTGCCACTCCGCGGCCGTCGCGACGACCTGGTATCCCAGCGCCTCGTTGACACGGATCATGTGCGCGTTCGACGCCGCGTTCCACGTGTCGAGCAGCCGTAGCTGCGGTTCCACGTCGGCCAGCCACCGCACCATCGCGATCTTCAGCAACAGGCCCAAGCGGTGACCCCGGTGCGAACGCAGCACACTGGTGTCGAGCTGGGAACCGAGCCACGGCCGGTCGGAATCGACTCCGACCATGGTGTGCCCGGCGAACTCACCGGTGCGCCGCTCGCGCGCTACCAGGCGGTATATCCGCCGGCCGCGAGCATCCTGAGCCGCCTCGAATGCGCGGATGCGCTCGGGGCTGAAGACCTCGTCCTCGATGTCGAGGTCGTCCATCGGCGCGTCGTTGATCGACGCTGTCATCGCGACGACGTCCGCCAGCAGCTCGTCGGGGATGGCTCCGGGCAGGCGGAGCAGGTCGTAGTCACCGGCGTGCCGTTCGGCGTCGGCGTACGTCTCGGCGAGCCTCGGGCGGTCGGTGGTGAGAAGGTCCTGGCGGCGCAGGACGACCTCCGACGCGCGGTCCAAGCCCATGACCTTGAGGAACCCGACCCCGGGTGACTGTTCGTAGCTCTCGGAGAGGAGCAGCGTGCGTCCCGCGGCCCGGACGCGGTCGACACCCTCCTCGAACATCCGGCGGCCGATGGCCCTGCCACGACTGGCCGGGTGGACGGTGACCTCGACCCAGCCTGTGTGGGTGTTGTCCCAGTGCGGCAAAGTGAGCTCCAGCACGCCCACGACACGGCCACGGCCGTCCTTGGCCAACCCAGCTGTCGGGGGATCGCCGTCCCAGCCGTGCTGCAGCCGTGCAGTCCATGACCTCACGGTCGGTTGGTGCTCATGCGGGTAGTCGGCCACCCGGGCCGCCTCGAGCACGGTCACCGCGCCGGCCACGTCGCCACCGTCGAGGTGGTCGGGGTCGAGCCAGCTCAGGTCCACAGGTACAGGTAACCGCCCGTGCGGCCGCCACGGCCACGCATTTTCTTGCACGGTACGGATTCAGCGCCGAGCACGGGCGACCTCGACCGCCCAGTACGTCAGCACGATGTCGGCGCCAGCGCGGCGGATCGACGTCAGCGTCTCGGCGATCACGCGGTCGCGCTCGATCCACCCCTGGGCGGCCGCAGCCTCGACCATCGCGTACTCGCCGGAGACCTGATAGGCGGCCACCGGGACGTCGACCAGGTCGCGCACGCGGGCCAGCACGTCCAGGTACGACATCGCCGGCTTCACCATGACGATGTCGGCACCTTCGGCGACGTCGAGGCGGATCTCGCGCAGGGCCTCGAGCCCGTTGGCCGGATCCAGCTGGTAGGTCCGGCGGTCGCCGACCAACGACGACTCGACGGCGTCGCGGAAGGGTCCGTAGAACGCCGAGGCGTACTTCGCCGCGTACGCGAGGATGGCGACGTCGCGATACCCGCCGCCTTCGAGGGCACCCCTGATGGCGGCCACCTGGCCGTCCATCATCCCGCTCGGGCCCACGACGTGAACACCTGCGGACGCCTGGGCCAGCGCCATCTGCTCGTAGGCGCGCAGAGTCGCGTCGTTGTCGACCGAGCCGTCCGCCGCCAGCACCCCGCAGTGCCCGTGCGAGGTGAACTCGTCCAGGCACAGGTCCGCCATCACGACGGTCGCGTCACCGACCTCGGCCACGACGTCGCGGATCGCCGTGTTGAGGACACCGTCCGGGTCGGAGGCACCGGAGCCGGACGCGTCCCTCGAGTCCGGGATCCCGAAGAGCATGAGCCCGCCGACACCCGCCTCGGCCGCCTCGAGTGCGGCCTTGCGCAGCGTGTCGCGGGTGTGCTGGACGACGCCGGGCATCGAAAGGACGGCGCGGGCCTCGGCCACGCCCTCACGCACGAACAGCGGCAGCACCAGGTGCCTGGGCTCGAGCGAGGTCTCGGCGACCAACCGGCGCATCGCGGGGGTACGGCGCAGCCGGCGGGGCCGCTCAGCGGGGAATGCCATCGTCACGAGTCCGTCGTCGGGGCATGGCGACTCATGTTGCCTTACGCCGGGCCGAAGTGCGACGCCGCTGCGACGGCTTGGTGACCGGCTCGCCGGCCTCGAGCAT
>JBOGDU010000125.1:0-8356 GCA_050743145.1 Jiangellaceae bacterium
TCCTCGTCGGGGCCGCCGGGCGACTGCCCGACGAGGTCGAGGGTTGCGAACAGCTCGATGTGGATGAGGCCCATGCCTTACTCCCGATGAGTTGGTTGTCTCGGTCGGGAGGTAGACATGTGGGCGCCGTCAGACTCATCGCTGCGACGGCACCGAGGCAGCGGCCAAGGCCGACGGACCACCACCCCCCGCCGACCAGACCTCGTGTCGCTGGACCTCATCTTGACAACAAGTGACTACAACGCCCGGCCGTTGCCCAGCTACCGGTCCGCGGATAGCAGCGCAACGCGGCCACCCCCGCCGGCGGCCCAGCAGGCTTTGTCCGTGGTGCAGTCCAATGTGTGGTAACCAGACTCGCTGAAGACCGTCCAGGTCCGGCCCCCGTCATGGCTGACGCTGCTCCCGCCGATCACGCCGGACTCGCCGACAACCAGCACGGTCCGCCGGGTGCCGGGGAACCAGGCAGCATCCTCGCCCAGGTGACCGATGTCGCCACCGTTGGTCCAGGTGCGGCCGTCAGTGGAGTACGCCGACGCGTCTACACCGTCCGCTGGTGCGGCGAAGTTCCCGCCGACCGCGACGGCTTGGCGTGGGTTCTTCACCGCGAGCCCAAAGACACCGGCCGCCTCGCCGGCGGGAATCGTCGAGTCCATCGCCTGCCAGGTCATCCCGCGGTCGGTGGAGTGGAACACGCGCGAGGCAGCCCCGCCGGAGCCGAACCATGCATGCCTGCCCTCGATCACTAGGCACTCACCGCTGGCGGAGAAGTTGAACTCGCCGGACGCGTCGGGCATGCCGGTGTCCGGCAGCACCCGCCACGACTGGCCGCCGTCGTCCGTGGCGATGATGCGGAACTTGCCATCGACCGGGTCGCTGACCGCGAGGCCACGGTTGCCGCCGGGGTAGAAGTCGAGGCAGTTGTAGAACGCCTCCTCGTCGGTGTTGCGGAACGTCTCCGCCCAGCTCACCCCACCGTCGGTCGTCCGGTAGACGCGCGACGCCTCACCGGGGCCGATCGCCAGCACCACGGCGGTGGTTGCGCTGCGCGCCTCCACGTCCCGGAAACTGAGCCCTTCGGCGTCGGGCGGGCTCACATCCTGCCAGGACGCTCCGCCGTCGGTGGTTCGCCACACCGACCCCGAACCGCCGCTCGTGCTGCCCCCGCTGATCCAGGCCGTGCGGCGGTCGACCGCGTCGAGACCCCGGAAACTCTGGTCGGGATCCACCACTGACTCCTGCCAGCGCAGATCAGGCCCGGGTTGCGCCTGCACCGGCAGGCCGGCAAGTGTCGGCACAACGAAGGTCGCGGCCACAGTCGCGGTGAGCAGGCGCATACAGGAACCTTCTCCTCACCGCCTCCGGCTGTCCAGTGCTTCGTCTACCGCTGCTTCATACCAATGCCCCCTGCCGCGACGACCGCCTGTCCGCGGCCATGGAAAAGTCCCCGCTGGTGGCCATCTGAAAGTCCCCACTCTTCGCTCCCCAACCTTGCTCGCGTCGCAATGCGGCATTACGCGATGATCATCCGCAGCCCGGCCTGTCTGTTCAGGTACAAAGCAGAGGACAGTGCTGGCATGAGCACACCTGAGGTACTGATGGAGGGTGTCGTCTTCGGCGAGTCGCCGCGGTGGCATGACGAGCGGGTCTGGTTCTCCGACTGGGGAGCCAACCAAGTGATCGCGCTCGATCCCGATGGCAGCCACGAGGTGGTCGTCAGCGTGCCCTCGTTCCCGATGTGCATCGACTTCCTGCCCGATGGGCGACTCCTCGTCGTGGACTCGACACAGCGACGCTTGTTGCGCCGTGAGCAAAACGGGTCGCTCGTCGAGCATGCTGACCTCTCCGGAGTATCGGAGAAGCCGTGGAACGACATCGTGGTCGACCACCGGGGCAACGCTTACGTCAACACCATCGGTTTCGACTTTCCTGGCGGTGAGTTCGCGCCGGGATCGATCGTGCGTGTGACGCCGGACAGCGATGTCGACCTGGTTGCCGATGGTCTCGCGTTCCCGAACGGCATGGCGATCAGTCCAGACAATGCGACGCTGATCGTTGCCGAGTCCTACGCGAACAGGCTTACGGCCTACGACATCGTCGCGGACGGCCACCTCGACAATCGGCGGGTGTGGGCGGAGACGCCCGAGGATCACCCGGACGGAATCTGTCTGGATGTCGACGGCGCTGTATGGTACGCCGACGTCGGCAACCAACACTGTGTTCGTGTTCGCGAGGGCGGTGAGGTGCTGGCTGCCGTCGGCCTCGACCGCGGCGCCTTCTCCTGCACGCTCAGTCGGGGCGACGACCCACAGTTGTTCGTCGTCGGCCAGAACTGGGGCGGACCCGAGTCCCCGCAACCCAGTGGACAGGTCGTGGCGTTCCCGGCACCCGCACCGGGAGCTGGCAGGCCCTGACCCAGACAGGCTCGGGGTACAGCGTCGCGGGCCCCCTGACCGTCAGAACGACTTGCCTGGTCGCCTGAACTCGCAGGCACGGTCGGACGCTCCGCGCGCACGGCCATGAGCGGACGTCCGCATGCCGTCGTGGGCCGGTCGTATCGCAAGCGCTGTCCGCCTTCTTCGGTGGCCTCGTGCGCGGTTGATCGCCGTCAGGCGAACTGGAAGGCCGGTGGGAAGGCGACGACGACCACGGCGGCCCATCCGGCGTAGATGGGCAGGTATGTGGTCTGCCAGCGCTCGAGATCGCTTGGCGGCCGGCGGTGGCGCAAGAACCCGACGCTGAGCCGGGCGGCCCACGCGAGGTTGACCAGCAGGACGATGTTGAGCCCGAGGGCAGCCAGCTTGTTCGGGCTGACGCCGAACTCGGCGATCCGGCCGAGCATGGCGGTGAGCATGAGGACGTCGAGGAGGAGCGCGCTGATCACCAGCAGCAGCTGCAGGCGGTCGAAGCCGTCCGGGGGTGCCTGGGGGTCTCGCGCGGAGATCGCGTAGAGCAGGAGCCCGAGCACGAGCACGAGGATCAGGTCGACCAGGATGAGCAGGTCCCGGTCGACCTCGACCACACGGTCCGTGGCGAGGGTCGCCACCAGGAACGCCAGCAGCATTATCACGGTCAGCGGGGTGAACACACGGGTGAGGACTGGAGCGATGTTCTCGACCACGCTCTGCTTCGCCTCCACCAGCCAGGCGGCCACGAGGACGGCGCCAACGGCCCCGCAGGGCAGCACCCACTCCTCCATGAGCCAGAACTCGTCCATGCCGATCGCGCCGAACCCGGCCATCGTGAGCCCGACGAGTATCCCGCCCCCGAGGGCGATGAGGGTGTAGTAGACCACCCACTCGCCGGTGAACCGGACGAAGTCCATCCGTCGGTGGTGCGAGCGCCATTCGCGGCCGACATAGGCCAGGCCGACCGCGAACCACAGCATGATCGGCAGGTGGATCGCGGTGAGGACCTCGGTGGAACCGGCGCTGGCGAACGGGTAGCCGTTGGCGACGACCGCCCCGAGCAGGAACGGCGGCACCAGTATCCGTAGCGATCTCGGCCAGCCGATCTGACGCTTCCAGGCGAAGTAGCCGGCCAGGAAGGGCAGCACGAACAGGCTGAGGTTGCGGGCGTAGAAGCCGTCGTCCGTGCTCAGGTCCAGGCCGAGCAGTGCCGGCACCTTGATCGCCAGTGCGGATGCTCCGGCCAGCCCCAGAACCACCGGCAGCTCACGGCGCGACCGGGCCGTCGACGTGTCCGGTGTCCCGAGGCCGAGGACGAGCTGCTTCCACAGTCGCTCGGAGTGCTCGCGCGCGAACTCCCGGGACACCTCGTCGAGGCTGCCCATCCGCTTGACGGCCACGAGGAATGCCTCGTCGCCGCGTAGGCCCGCGCCTTCGAGCTCGGCGACCTGGTCGCGCAGATGGTCCTCCAGCTCGTCGGTATCCCTTGGGCTGATGGCGCGATGGCGCTGCATGTAGCCCCGCCACTGGCCGATCCGCGCCTCCAGCTCGGCGTCTGGGCTCCCCGCCACCGCTGTCACCGTCCCGGTCCCGCCAGCGGCATCGGCACCGGCCCCATCAACGCACTGGCCTCCGTCCACGCCCGCTTGAGCGTCCCGCTGACCACGGCCCACTGCCGGCGACGCTCGGCCAGGGCCGCCACGCCAGCAGGGGTGATCGCGTAATGCTTGCGCCGCCGACCGCTGGGCGCCACACGCCAGCTCGCCTCCACGAAGGAGAGGCGCTCCAGCCGGTGCAGCAGCGGGTAGAGCATGCCGTCCGTCCAGGTCATGCGACCTCCGGAGAGCTCGTTGACCCTCTTGAGGATCGCGTACCCGTACGACTCCCCGTCGGCGAGGATCCCCAGCACCAACGGCGTCGCCGACGCGGCGACCAGGTCCTTGTCGATACGCACTCAGGCCCGCCTCTCGTCCAGCACGTCTACCTAGAAGTGCTAGGCAAGCATACATAGAGGCGCAAGGGTCGGGGGCAACCCTCGCGGATCTGATCGGCAGCATCGGCAACGGAAGCCCGCTCATCGGCATTTGCGGACGTCGGAGCGAGGCCCTGCGGATGCGGCCGCAGCGGATCGTGGGACATAGGTAACTGCGCCTCCCGGACCCGCCCGGTCCGGGATGTGAGACGTGGTCGTCGTTCGGGTGTCCGACCGGTGGTCAAGCATCGTTTGGGTGATACCGCGTGGACCCGCGCTTCGTGACTGTGTCTGGGAATTGGCTACGCGCCCAGTCGTACGCACAGCGCCGAGCGGCGGCCATGGAGCCACGACCAGGAAGCCCGGACTACGAGGACGCGCTGCTCGACGGCTTCCTCGCCCGGCTCGACCGGCAGATGCAGGAGCGGGTCGATGCGACAGTGGCCGAACGGTTCTCCTTGGGCGAGCGTCGTGCGGCGGGCGCGCCGGCCCCGCGTGATCCTGGACTGACCCTCGGCATCGTTTCGGTCATCGCCGGCATCCCGGTCGCGGCGATCACGACGGGCACAGAAGAGCTCGCGGCCCTGATCATTGCGTGGGGCGGTATCGCCGCGGTGAACGTGGCTCACGCATGGGGTCGGCGGTCCAGGGGCGGCGCAAAGCATCGCCCTCCGGGCGTGTCCCGGTGACGCGTAGATGACGCGTCATGAGAAAGCCCCGGCGGAAACCGGGGCTGACCTGCTGTTATGTGCGTGGGCCTAAGTGGACTTGAACCACTGACCTCTTCCTTATCAGGGAAGTGCTCTAACCGACTGAGCTATAGGCCCTGTGCGCACCGACGGCGCCCAAGCAGATTACCTCACCTGCAGGGGCCGTCCAAACCGGTCAGTCGTCCTCGGCGAGAGTGAGTTCGAGGCCGCCGAGCAGGCTCGCAGACAGGTTGTAGAGGAACGCGCCAAGCGTGGCGAGGGCGGTCACCAGCACGACGTCGATTACGGCGATCAGCGTGGTGAAGCCGAGCACACGCGACAGCGCGGTGTAGTTCTCGAGCTCGAAGCCGGTGCCGGTCTCGGACGCGGTCAGGTCGCGGATGAGATCGCCGACGGCGGAGAACACACCCGCCGCATCGAGGACGGACCACAGTACGGCCACGGCCACGAACAGCGTGATACCGAGCGCGACCGACAGCAGGAACGCGGTCTTCATCACCGACCACGGGTCGACCCGCAGCAGCCGGAGCCGGGCCTTGCGGACCCGGCCGCTACGGCGAGTGGCGGCTGAGGGCGTTCGGCGCGCCGACGGCGGCGCGTAGGTCACCTGTGGGTGGGCGTCCAGGCTGACCTGGGTCGCGGGCGCCTCGGCGTGATCCGGGGCGACTGGCTCGGCGGGCGGCGCAACAACCGGAATCATGGGCGGCGACACCGGAGCGGGTGGGGTGGCGACGGAGCCGGCAACGTGGTCGGGAGCGAAGGCACCGGAACGGGCGGGCTCGAAGGTCGGTGGCTCGACCGGCCGGCGCTCAGGCGCACTGGTGACCCCGGTGGACGCGGCTGCGTCGTGACGGGGCCGGGTCGGTGCCGTAGCCGCCATTGCGGCGGCCGCGCCAGCGGGCGGAGCGGGCCGTTCGGAGGTCGCAGCCGGACGGCTGGGCATCGCGCTCAGGCCAGTCGCATCGGGCGCCGCCGCATCGGGCGCCGCCCTGGGCCGCTCGACCGCGGACCGTCCGGTCGGGCCGTTGGCCACGGCCTCACCCGGATCGGCCTGGGTGTTCAGTGCGTCCTGGACCCGATGCGCCGCCTCCCGCGTTGCCTGCGCGGCCCTGGACGCCTGCGCCCGCAACGCCGCAGCGACCTCGTACGCTGTCGACGCCTTGGTGGTCGAACCGGCGGCATGACTACCGCGGCCGAGGCGGTCGTACATCCCGCCTTGTGCCGCGCCGTGGCTGGGTGCCTCGCGCGACCCGTTGTTGGCCGGGTCAGCCACCGGGGAGTCGATCGTCGTGGGTGCGTCGTCGTCGTGCACGTCAGGAGCCGACGAGGGACGTCCGGTCCCACCGTGGGTCGTCACGAGCCATCACCTTCCGAGCCCGGGGTCGGTTCCGCCGCAGCAGAGTCCGTCACCGCATCGTCCTCGGCGTTGCGAGCGATCGCAACGACAGCGTCCCCCGCGCCGAGAGCGACGTACTTCACCCCCATCGTGTCACGTCCCTTGGCCGGGACGTCACGTACCGGGCTCCGTGTCACGCCTCCGGAGGCCCTGATGGCCAGGACCTCGTCGGCTTCGGTGACCACGAGAGCACCCACCAGGGAGCCGCGATCCTCGTTGATCTTCATGGCCTTGATACCCAGGCCGCCGCGTCCCTGAACCCGGTAGTCCTCGACCGCGGTGCGTTTGGCGAAGCCGCCGTCGGTGACCGTGAAGACGTAGGACTCGGTGTCGTCGCGGACCACGGACATGGACAGCAGCTCGTCGCCCCGGCGGAACTTCATGCCGACCACGCCACCTGTGGCACGGCCCATCGGGCGCAGTTGCCAATCGGTCGCGGTGAACCGGATCGCCTGCGCCTTGCGGGAGACCAGCAGGATGTCGTCGGTGGGTGAGACCAGCTCGGCGCCGATCAACTCGTCGTCCTCGCTGCGGAATGTCACAGCGATGACCCCCCCGCTGCGGTTGGAGTCGTACTCGGCGAGCCGGGTCTTCTTGGCCAGCCCGTGCTTGGTGGCCAGCACGAGGTACGGCGACTGCTCGTAGTCGCGCAGTGCCAGCACCTTGGCGATCTTCTCGTCCGGCTGGAACGCCAGCAGGTTCGCCACGTGCTGGCCCTTGGCGTCGCGCGCCAGTTCCGGCAGCTCGTACGCCTTGGCCCGGTAGACCCGGCCGCGGTTGGTGAAGAACAGGATCCAGTGGTGGGTCGTGGTGACGAAGAACTGCTCGACGACGTCGTCCTCGCGCAGTTGGGCGCCGCGGACACCCTTGCCGCCACGCTTCTGAGAGCGATAGAGGTCGACCCGCGTGCGCTTGGCGTAGCCGCCGCGAGTGATCGTCACCACGACGGGTTCCTCGGGGATGAGGTCCTCGGCGGTCAGGTCGCCCTCGGCGGCGACGATGCGGGTGCGGCGCTCGTCGCCGTAGCGGTCGACGATCTCGGCCAGCTCCGCGCGGATGATCTGCCGTTGCCGATCCGGTGAGCTGAGGATGTCGTTGTACTGGGCGATCTCGCGCATGCGCTCCTCGTACTCGTCGAGGATCTTCTGACGCTCGAGAGCGGCCAGGCGGCGCAGCTGCATCTCCAGGATGGCGTCGGCCTGCAGTGTGTCGACATCGAGGAAGTCGATGAGCGCGGCACGGGCGTCGTCGACGGTGGCACTGGCCCGGATGAGTGCGATCACCTGGTCGAGCGCGTCGAGGGCCTTGAGGTAGCCCCGCAGGATATGGGCGCGCTCCTCGGCTTTGCGAAGCCGGTACTGCGTGCGGCGGACGATGACGTCGATCTGGTGGGTCACCCAATGGCGCACGAACGCGTCGAGGGGCAGGGTTCGCGGTACGCCGTCGACCAGCGCCACCATGTTGCAGCCGAACGTGTCCTGGAGCTGGGTGTGCTTGTGGAGGTTGTTGCGCACGACGGTGGCGACGGCGTCGCGCTTGAGCACGACGACGATGCGCATGCCGGTTCGAGAGGAGGAGTCGTCCTTGAGGTCGGCGATGCCTGGCACTCGCCCGGTGTCGGCCAGTTCGGCGATCTTGCGGATGACAGCATCGGGGTTGACCTGGTAGGGCAGTTCGGAGATGACCAGGCAGGTGCGCCCTCTGGAGTCCTCCTCGACGTCGACGACCGCGCGCATCGTGACCGAACCACGACCCGTGCGGTACGCCTGCTCGATCCCGGTGGTCCCGACGACCAGCCCACTGGTCGGGAAGTCGGGTCCCTTGATCCGCTCGAGCAGCACGTCGAGGAGTTCGTCACTGCCGGCGTCGGGGT
>JBOGDU010000126.1:0-4700 GCA_050743145.1 Jiangellaceae bacterium
GGGTTGAACTCATCCGATGACCCTCAGCATGCCGCACGAGAGGCGCTCGCTAGATGAGTCAGGGTGAACGCACCTCTCCGAGCCCGTCGTGCCGCGATGCCCTCGAGGCCGGTGCCGTCGATACAAAGCAGTAGCGCTCGTTCGAGAGAAGGGGTGGCGTCCATGAGTCCGAGCCGACACAGTGACGACGAAAGGTCCGGCCGCCTGTCGCGGCGCGAAGTACTCAGGGGCGGGGCGGCCGTGGGGGCCGCCGCCGCGTTCGGAGGCCTCGGGGCAGCCCCCGCCGTCGCGGGCGGTGCGACGAACGCGACGCCACGCAAGCGCCGACCAACCGACGTCGACCTGGCGCTGGTCAACGGGAAGATCCACACGATGGATGCCGACAACACGGTCGCATCCACTGTGCTGATCAGGGCCGGCAAGGTCCTCGCCGTCGGTAACCGGGCCGGGGAGACGGGCCGCCGGGTCGTCACGGTCAACCTCCATGGCCGGACCGTCGTGCCCGGGATCATCGACGACCACAACCACATCGTCTTGATGGGCAACCGGCCCGGCCATCACACACCGTTGGAGAACGCGTACTCGATCGCCGACGTCCAGCGGATCTACGCGGAGCGGGCGGCTGGCATTCCGGCCGGCGCCTGGATCACGACGATCGGCGGCTTTCACCGCAACCACCTCGTGCCCCCGGACCAGACCCCTCGTCTGCCCACGCTCGCAGAACTCGACGAGGCCGTGCCGGACAACCCGGCCTACATATCCGAGGCGTTCAGCGGACCCTCTGCTACCAACAGCCTCGGTAAGGCGTTCTTTACCGGGCTCGGCATTCCGGTCGGTGACGACGGTTCGATCGCCGGCGGGTTCGGAGCGTCGCCCACCGGTCGCGCAACGCTCGCTCTCCGGCAGACATTGCTCACGTTCGACGAACGTGAGCGCGGTGTCATCGACGCCATCGGCTACGGGCTAAGCCTCGGCGTCACGACCCACCTGGACCAAGGTGCGTTCCAGGCCACCGGGACGGCGTCGGACGGTGCCGCCCACGAGGACAACTACACGATGCACCTGCCGTTCCTGTCCGTTCTCGACGACGGCAATCTGGATGCCAGGGTCCGAATCAACTTCCTGCACATGGAGTCCGACCCGGCCACACCGGGACTCGTCGAGCGCATGCGAAACCAGTTCCAGTTCTTCGGTGACGACATGATCAGAACCGGAGGCATCGGGGAGTTCATCGCCCAGGGCACCGGGGCGACGTTCGCGGCGGCAGCGCTCCGGGTGGCCGAGGCCGGGTGGCGTGCCGAGGTCCACTCGCTGTCCGCAACTGACTTCCAGCTGGAGATCCAGGCCTTCGAGGCGGCGAACGCGGAGTTCCCGATCACCGACCTGCGCTGGGTGATCGCTCACGTGCCGTTCATCACCGAGGACTACGTCGACCGGTTCAAGGCTCTGGGCGGGGGCTTGTCGCTCACCGGGTGGCGCTACCTGGCCGGCTCGCCAACGGGCAACGGTCCGCCGTTCCGGATGATCGTCGACAACGGCATCAACACCGGCATGAGCTCCGACGGGATGCAGATCGCTCCGATGAACCCGTGGCTGCACATGTACTACGCGACCACAGGGGTCAACGCGCGCGGCGTGCTCATCAACGACGGCCAGCAGATCACCCGTGACGAGGTGCTGCGTCTCTACACCCGGGACAACGGCTGGTTCCTCCGTGAGGAGGACACCCTCGGCTCGATCGAGCCGGGCAAGTTCGCCGACCTGGTCGTGCTCAACAAGGACTACTTCGCCGTGCCCGACGAGGACCTCAAGCAGATCCGGTCTGCGCTGACCGTCGTCGGCGGCGAGATCGTGCACGACACCGGCGAGGTCAAGGTCCGATAGGAGGCAGTGTCGATGAGCGAGAACCAACGGCATGGGGTTACCCGCCGGGACTTGCTCCGTGGTGGTGCGGCGGCGGGGGTCGCTGCCGCCATCGGTGGCACCGGTGCGGCTGCGGCGGAAGCGGCCGGCCCGGCGCAAGGTGGGCCAGGTCGCCGGGCGGAGCCGGGTGATCTCGCACTGGTCAACGGCCGAATCCACACGATGGACGACGACGGCGCGGTCGTCGACAAGGTGCTCTTCCGTGACGGCCGGTTCGCTGCCGTCGGGAGCGCGGTGCAGGCCGGTGGGCCGGGGCTGCAGGTGGTCAATCTGCACGGTCGCACCGTCGTCCCGGGCCTGATCGAGAGCCATACCCACTTCGTCAGCCTCGCCAACCGACCCGGCCATCACGTGGCCCAGCTCGAGCTGGCCAGCACCATCGCCGAGGTGCAGGAGTTGGTGGCCGCTCGACGGCCGGACGTTCCCGAGGGGGAGTTCATCACCGCGATGGGCGGCTGGCACCCGCGCCAGTGGGCCGAGCAGCGGCTGCCGACGCTGGCCGAGCTCGACGATGCGGTGCCCGATCGGCCGGTGTTCCTCTTCCAGACTTTCCAGGGCCCGTCGACGACGAACAGCCTCGGCAAGGCGTTCTTCGAGAGCGCGTCCGATGCACTCGCCGGGCCGGTGGTCGTGGGTGCGGACGGGTCGATCACCTCGGGTGCACAGTCCCGGGCGGCGCTCTACCACCTGCGGGCACGGCAGACCTTCGAGGACAAGAAGCGCAGTGCGCTCGACGCGATGGCGTTCTCCGCGCAGGTCGGAATCACCACGAACCTGGACCAGACGCTGCCGCCCTCGTCGGGACCGATCAACCCCGGCCAGGGGCTGCCCAATCTCGACCACTACCGCATGTACGACGCCTGGCTCGCGCTGCATCGGGAGGACAGGACGTTCGTCCGCCTCCAGATGAACTTCCTGCACAACCAGGGCAACATTCCCGAGCTCGGCGGCCTCGAGAACCAACTGCCCGAGCTGAAGGAAAGGCTCCGCAACCAGTTCCAGTTCTTCGGCGACGCCATGACACGGACCGGCGCGATCGGCGAGTGGGCCGCGCCGATCGGCGCCGGCGAAGTCTGGTTCGAGGCCCAGCGCCTGGTGGCACAGGCCCGTTGGCGCAACGAGAACAGCCCGGGCAACCTCAACGCCCTGATCCAGGTGGTCGACGCCTACGAGGCGGTCGACGCCGAGTTCGGGATCACGGACCTGCGCTGGGGCGTCCAGCACGTCAACCAAGCGACCCCCGAGCTGCTTCAGAGGCTGATCGACCTCAACTGCGGTGTCTCGATGTCCGGATTCCGCTGGCTGCAAGGCAACCCGGGACCCACTCCCGTGGGCTCACCGTTCCGAATGGTCGTCGACAGTGGCATCCAGGCCGGCATGCACGAGGACGGCATCCACATCGCACCGCACAACGCGTGGTTCGCACTGCACTACGCGACGACCGGCCTCAACGTCTTCGGCGAGCAGATCAACGAAGGACAGCAGATCACCCGGCAAGAGGCGCTGCACGCCTACACGCGCGCCAACGCCTGGTACCTGAACAGGGAGGACGAATTGGGGTCGATCGAGCCGGGAAAGCTGGCCGACCTCCTCGTGCTCGACCGTGATTACTTCTCGGTCACGGACGACGAGATGCGGCGGACTCTCCCGGTGCTGACAGTGGTCGACGGAAGGGTCGTGCACGACACAGGTCAGGTCACGGTCGGTTAGGCCTCGCGTGGTGTGCAGGGAGGTGTCGGAAGTGGGCGACGGGACGCGTCGAGGAGTGAGCCGCCGGGACGTGCTTCGGACCGGCGCTGCGGCGGGTGTCACCGCCGCGCTCGGTGGCGGCGGTGCCGCATCGGCGTTCGCCGCCCCGGCCCAGGGCGCGGCGGACGGGCAGGGCGGCGACATCGCGTTCGTCAACGGCCGGATCCACACGATGGATGACGACGGTGCGGTCGTCGACAAGGTACTCATCCGTGACGGCCGGTTCGCCGCCGTCGGGAGCGCGGTGCAGGCCGGTGGGCCGGGCCTGCGGGTGATCAACCTGCACGGTCGCACAGTGGTGCCCAGGATCGTCGAGCCCCACGTCCACATCGTGAGCCTGGCTAACCGGCCCGGGTATCACACCATTCTCGAGCTCACGACGTCGATCGCCGAGGTTCAAGAGGCACTGGACGCGCGCCGGCCGGGCGTCCCCGACGGCGCGTGGATCACCTCGATGGGCGGCTTCCATACAAACCAGTGGACCGAGCATCGAATGCCGACGCTGGCGGAACTCGACCAGGCCGTGCCCGACCGACCGGTCCTGCTCTACACCAGGTTCACCGGGCCGTGCGCGACCAACAGCCTCGGCAAGGCCTATTTCGACGCCGTCGACGCCGGGCCCAGCCCTCATCCTGCGTACGTGCCGGTCAATGCCGGCGCCGACGGGTCGATCGCCGAGGGAGGGTTCGCGGGCGGAGCGTCCAACAGTGCGCTGTACCTGCTTCGGCTCCTGCAGACCTTCGAGGACAAGAAGCGCAGCACACTCGACGCCATGGCCTACTCGGCCAGCGTCGGCCTGACCGCCCACCTCGACCAGGTGCTGTTCCCCACTCCGGGACCGCTCAGCCCCACCCAGGTGCTGTCCAACCTCGACCACTACCGGATGTACGACTCCTGGCTGGCGCTGCACCGCGAGGGCCGCACCACCGTGCGCCTGCAGACGAACTTCCTGCACAACCAGAGCGACCCTGCGCTGCCGGAGTTGAAAGAGCGGCTGCGCAACCAATTCCAGTTCTTCGGCGACGGCA
>JBOGDU010000127.1:0-10578 GCA_050743145.1 Jiangellaceae bacterium
AAGTCGACATGATCACGGGGAGGGTGCTGCTCAGCGCAGCGCGTAGGGACGCGACGGCGGGTCGATGGACCAGCCATCCGTGGTGCGGGGGAGCGGCGTCCGCCGGGGGCCGCCGTCCTCGCCGAGCCAGGTGGTGATTGCGGTCGCCGCGCTCACCACGAGGGTGATGAGAAGGGCTGCGATCAGAAGTGTGGTCATGGCTGAAATTCTGCCTCCATGGACTTCCTGCCACCAGTGGCAGATCAGCCTAAGTGCATCGACATTCTGCCAGACGGCGTGGCACACTGGGTCCGTGCTGAAGAACGTTGCGGTTGTGGTGATGGACGGCGTCGCCCCCTTCGAGCTGGGGGTGCTATGCGAGGCCTTCGGTGTCGACCGGTCCGATTCCGGGCTGCCGGAGATCGACTTCGCGGTGTGCGGCGTGACGCCCGGTTCGGTCGAGACGTCGATGGGCTTCTCGCTGGTGGTCGGCGAGGGGCTGGATCGCGTAGCCGAGGCCGATCTGGTCGCCGTTCCCGCCATGCCCCGTCACGCCGGGTACCCCGAGCCCGTGCTGGAGGCGTTGCGCGCGGCAGTCGGCCGGGGAGCCTGGGTGATGTCGGTCTGCACGGGCGCGTTCGTGCTTGCGGCCGCGGGACTGCTGGACGGCCGGCGCTGCACCACGCACTGGCGGTACGCCGACGAGCTCGCTGCCCGCTACCCGCTCGCGAAGGTCGACCCGGACGTGCTCTACGTCGACGACGATCACGTGATCACCAGTGCCGGATCGGCGGCCGGCCTCGACGCCAGCCTGCACCTGTGGCGCGAGGAGTACGGGGCCGCGATCGCAGCCGCCGTGGCCCGGCGGATGGTCGTCCCGCCCCATCGCGACGGCGGACAGGCGCAGTTCGTCGAAGCTCCGATCCGGGCGGCGAACGCACCGACGCTGGCTGGCGTGCTCGACTACATGGCGGGCCATCTCGGCGAGGAGATGACCGTCGACTCGGTGGCCCGGCTGGCCAACATGTCGTCGCGAACCTTCGCTCGGCGGTTCCGGGCCGAGACCGGTACGACTCCATACGACTGGCTGCTCGCTCGCCGGGTGGCCGAGGCCCAGCGGCTGCTCGAGGTGGGTGACGACCCCATCGAGAGAGTTGCCGTGCTCTGCGGGTTCGGCACAGCCGGTGCGCTGCGCCACCACTTCGCGAAGCGACTCGGCACGACGCCGCAGGCCTACCGTGCCGCCTTCTGCCACCGCGACCGCCGAGCATCGGCCGGCGCCGTCAGCTGATCACGTCCACCGGCGCCCAGGGGTGAACGTGATCGATGCCAACCGCGGGGTCAGATGCCGGTTGTCGAGCGGGGATAGGCGATCTCGGGGTCGCAGAGGACGTTGACCAGGTAGGGGACGCCCGATGCGAAGGCTCGTCGGAGGGCAGGGCCGATCTGGTCGGGACGAGCCACCGTCTCGCCCGCGCCACCGAGTGCCGCCACGATCGCGTCGTAGCCGGTCTCGCGGCGCAGGTCGGCGGCGACGTCGTAGCCGTACAGGAAGCGCATCGGATGCTTCTCCAGGCCCCACGCGCCGTTGTTGCCGACCACCATGACGACCGGCAGCTCGTGACGGACCATGGTGTCGACGTCCATCAGCGACAGCCCGGCCGCGCCGTCACCGTAGAGTAGGACGACCTGACTCGACGGCCGAGCGAGCCGCGCGGCGGCGGCGGCGCCCGCGCCCGCGCCGAGGCAGCCGTAGGGCCCCGGGTCGAGCCAGCAGCCGGGGCGGCCGGGCTCGACGAACTTGCCGGCCCAGGAGACGAAGTCGCCGCCGTCACCGATCACGACGGCGTCGTCGTCGAGAAGGGGTATCAGTTCGCCGTAGATCCGGGCCGGATGGATCGGATCTACGTCTGCCGCGAGCACTGAGGCATCCCGCTCCGTCGCGGCGACCACCCCAGCGCGTAGCTCTGCGCCCCAGTCCGTGGAGGACGCACGGTGGGGCTGCGCAGCATGCGCCGCGAGGATGCCGTCGAGGACCAGCGTGAGGTCGCCCGCGACCGAGGCTGCGAGGTCGACGTGGGTTGCCAGCGCGCCGGGTGCGTCGGCCAGGTGCACCACGCGCGCGGGTGGGCTAGCCGCACCGCCGAAGGCGCCGAAGCCCAGCCGGAAGTCCAGGGGCGTGCCCGCAACGACGACCAGGTCCGCCTGCGCGAACGCCGCCGACCGTGCCCGGGTGGCCAGCAACCGATGGCCTCGGCGCAGGATGCCGCGACCCATGCCGTTCGCGACGACCGGGATGCCGATCTCCTCCGCGAACCGCAGGGCGGCCTGCTCCGCTCCGTCCATCCACACGTCCGAACCGAGCACCAGGACCGGGCGTTCGGCCGTGGCCAGCAGTGTTGCGACTGCCGCGACGTCGTCGGGGTCCGGCTCGATCAGTTCGCGGGCGGCTGCCGCCGGGATCTCGACCTCCGCGCGGCTGAACAGTTCGTCCATCGGCACGTCGACGAAGACCGGGCCTCGGTGGGATGCGTCGGCAACTCTCAGCGCCTCGTCGAGGACACCCGCGACATCCGCGGTCCTGAGCGCTGTGACCGAGTGCTTGGTGACCGGGGCGAGGATCGGCGGATGGTCGAGCTCCTGCAATGCTCCCGTGCCCCACCGGAACTGCGGTGCCCGACCACCGACGGCGAGCAGGGGTACACCGCTGAAGTAGGCCTGGGCGATCCCGCTGGCCCCGTTGGTGACGCCGGGCCCCGCCGTGAGCACTGCGAGCCCGGGACGGCGGGTGAGTTTCGCGGTCGCCTCGGCCCCGAAGACCGCCGTCTGCTCGTGGCGCACATCGACCAGTCGCATCCGCGGCTGCTCGCGGACCGCTGCGTCGTAGAGCGGGAAGACGTGCGCTCCGGAGAGCGTCCACATCGTCTCGACACCGTGGTTGGCGAAGACGGCCCGGGCATGGTCGCCGGCGTGACCCTCGAGCAGGTACGCACCGGAGTCGTTGCGATGCGAAGCACCCACGGGGCGACGCTACACGCGAGCGCTTCGTGCAGCGACCCGGCTGCGTCGTCAGGGGCGGCGGAAGACCTGCGGGGCGCTGGACCGTAGCGACCGCTGCAGTGCGATCAGCAGGTCCGGACGGCAACTCGGGCTGATGGCCGGGGCGGCGATCGCGTCCTGGGCGGGCGTCCCCGTGACACCGAGGAGGAGCTGGAGGTGCAGCGCGCGGGCGTAGGCGACGCCGTTGGCGCGGACCGCCGTTTCGCGCACACCGGGAGGTACCGGGTCGGCCCAGATGGCGGACAGGCGCTCGAGCCAGTGCTCCAGCATGTCGACCGACACCTGGTCGCGGTGCAGCAGCGACATCGTCGCAAACGCGAGCCGGTCGTCCTCGCCGGCGGCGAAACGGTGCTCCGTGGGGATGAGCAGGCGCTCGGCCACGACGTCGAGCAACACCCGCAGCTCGTCGGGGCCGATGTGCCGTGACGCGGCCAGCGTCCCCAGTACGTCCGCCCCGTGCGCGATCGCGTGCGCCCAGCCGCGCCCTGGAATCCACCCGCGCAGGTCGCGCTCGGCCAGGAACCAGGCGACGGAACGGTCGGCCCAGGTGAGCACGGTCGTCGGGTGAAGGGTGTGGACGGTGTTGTCGCGGGCTATCACCGCAGCGAGGCACACGGCGGAGAACGACCGCCGCAACACGGTGTCGGTACCGTCCTCGCCGACGCCGACGCGCAGGCCCAGCACCAGACCGTCGCCGAGCCCGGCGAGCAATTCGTCGTAGACGCCCTCCGAGACCCACGTCGACAGGACGGAGTAGGCGATGTCGTCGCGGACGCGTGGGTCGGTATCGCCGAGCATGGTGACCAGGTCGGTCGTGAGGTCGTCCAGCGCGGCACCATGGGGGACCCGGTAGCCGTCGGCAACGACCCGCTCCCAGTACGACATCCGCACCGGGGCATCTTCGCAGAGGCGGAGACCTGGTGCTGCCACGGGTCCGCAGCCGCCGTGGTCGTCGGTCGGCAGGAGCGGGACAGGCTGCGGTGCCCCGTTAGGCTCGCGGACGTGCCGTCGCTCAACGACGTCGTGCGCCAGTACACCGACCTTTCCGAAGCCGATCTGGACTGGCTGCACACGCTTGTCGCCGACTGGCAGTTGCTGGCCGATCTGTCCTTCGCCGACCTCGTGCTGTGGGTACCTGACCGCACCGGCGAGGGGTTCCGAGCGGCTGCCCAGATGCGACCGACGACAGGTGCGACGGCCTACCCCGAGGATCTCGTGGGGTCGCTCCTACGGCGGGGACGACGACCTCTGGTCGAGGCCGCATACGACGAGGGCACCATCCGCCGCGACGGGGATCCTGAGTGGTGGGACGACGTGCCGGTGCGGCTCGAGGCGATCCCGGTCCGCCGTGGTGACCACGTGCTCGCCGTCGTCGCACGCCACACGAACCTCATGTCGGTCCGAACCCCGAGCCGGCTGGAGCTCGCCTACCTGGAGTGCGCAGGACAACTGGCGAAGCTCGTGGCCGAGGGCCGCTTCCCCAGTCCGGGCACGGACATGGGCCGGCGCGGCGCGCCGCGGGTCGGTGACGGTCTGATCCGTCTCGACGCCGACGGCGTGGTGACCTACGCGAGCCCGAACGCTCTGTCGGTCTACCGGCGGCTCGGGTTGACCGCCGATCTGGTGGGGGAGCGGCTGGGTGAGCTCACGGCCCGGCTGGCCCCGCGGGCGGGTGCTGTCGACGAGGCACTCGAGGTCGTCGTCGGCGGACGTGCCCACCGGCGGATCGAGATCGAGGGGACCGGCGCGGTCATGACGCTGCGGGCGATCCCCCTCGATCCGGGCGGCGAGCACGTGGGCGCGCTGGTCCTGTGCCGCGACGTCACCGAGGTTCGGCGCCGGGAGCGGGAGCTGATCACGAAGGACGCGACCATCCGTGAGATCCACCACCGGGTCAAGAACAACCTGCAGACGGTAGCCGCACTGTTGCGGCTTCAGGCCCGACGGATCGGCCCGCCGGAGGGGCGCGCCGCGCTCGAGGAGGCGGTCCGGCGGGTGGGAACGATCGCGATCGTCCACGACACGCTGTCGCAGACCGTCGACGACACGGTCGACTTCGACGGCGTCGCGGACCAGTTGCTCGCCATGGTGGCCGAGGTCGCCACCGCCGAACCACTGGTCCGGGCGGCCCGGTCGGGAACGTTCGGTGTCCTCGACGCCGGCGTCGCAACCCCGTTGGCGATGGCGATCACCGAACTGCTCCAGAATGCCGTGGAACACGGCCTGGGTGGGGCGCCCGGGTGCGTCGAACTGGCGGCCGACCGCCGAGCGGGCCGGCTCCGCGTCGTCGTCGACGACGACGGTCGAGGGCTGCCCGAAGGCTTCGACGCGGAGGAGTCCGGCCGGCTCGGCCTGCAGATCGTCCGGACGCTGGTGGTCGGCGAGCTCGACGGAACCCTCGACATGGGCCGGCGTCGCGACGGCGGCACCCGCGTCGTCCTGGACCTGCCGGTCCGCGGCTGAGCGCGCCGGTCCGCGGTGTCCCCTCGGTCCGCCAGAACCGATGCGGGCAACAAGCAGTGCGCCCCGCCGGCCGGTGTGGCGGGCGGGGCGCTGACCGATCGGTCTAGTAGGCGCGAGCCCTCGCCCGGGCGTTGCGGCGCTTCAGCGCACGACGCTCGTCCTCGGACAGTCCGCCCCAGACGCCGGCGTCCTGCCCGCTCTCGAGCGCCCACTGCAGGCACTCCTCACGGACGTCGCAACGACGGCAGACCGCCTTTGCCTCCTCGATCTGTAGCAACGCCGGGCCGGTGTTGCCGATCGGGAAGAACAGCTCGGGGTCCTCGTCACGGCAGGCGGCGCGATGACGCCAGTCCATGGGTCTCACAGCTCCTCGTATGGGCGGCGCCGCCAGTCGGCGTTCCGGCCGGCGACGCGATGACATCACGTGAAATGCTTCACGAATTCATGCGTTCCGTAACCAGACAACGTCTGGAGGGGTCACATAGATCCGGCCGCGCTCCACCGTGTCTGCGCGGCAAGAGCAAGGGTGACAAATCTGTGACCGGAGAACAAGGCTTATGTGGTGCTCGTCTCACTCAGCCTGCTGTCTCGTACGTCACAGTAGCGGGGTGAATCGGACAAACCGCGTGCAGCCGTCAGAGCACGATGTGCAGCGCCGCCGGTTGCGACCGCAGCGTCATCGTCGAGCGTTCTCCGAGGAAGTCGCCGTCGACCTGCACCGGCACCGGTCGCGGTGATCTCAGCGCGAATCCCGACTGGTCGTGGAGCAGGATCACGTCACGCCCCCGCGGCCCGCGTACGGTGGTCAGGGTGATCTCGGCGAGATGGCGAAGCGTCGCGGCCAGGCCCAGCCCGGTGAGCGCGAACAGGTCCAGCCCGGTGTCGAAGCTCGCCTGTGGCGTCGGGTTGAGCGGACGCCCGCCCAGGTACGTCCACGGGGCGCAGTTGGTGACGACGGCCATCGAGATTCCCGGCACCGGGTCGGCGTCGTCGCGTTCCAGCACGATCTGGCCTTCCGAGCGGTCCTCCTGGGCGAAGAAGCGGCGGACGGCGGCACGGGTGTAGAGACCGACGGTCGAGCGCTTGCCCCGGGCGCGTAGCGCTTCAACTCTGCGGATGACGTCGGCGTCGAAGCCGATTCCCACGCAGAACGTGAACCAGCGCTCGTCCAGTCGGCCCAGACCCAGCGGTGTGCGGCGGTGTGAGCGCACCGCGTCGAGTACCAGTCCGGTCGCCTCGACCGGATCCTCCGGCAGGCCGAGGTTGCGGGCCAGGACGTTGGTGCTGCCGCCCGGCACGATCGCGAGATCGGGGACGCGGCGCCCGGACTCGTCGAGCAGTCCGTTGACCACCTCGTTGACTGTGCCGTCGCCGCCGAAGGCAACGACGAGGTCGAGACCGTCGCTACGAGCCTGGCGGGCCAGATCGACGGCATGACCCCGGTGACCAGTCTCTGCGACGTCGAGCTTGAGGTCGTGACGGAGGGCGGCCAACAACACGTCGCGCGTGCGCTGCGACGTCGTCGTCGCGCGGTGGTTGACGACGACCAGGGCGCGCATGCCGGCCAGCGTAACGGGGCTCGGGTTCGACCAGGGCAGCCCGTACGCTGGCTGCGTGCCGACGGACTCGAGCCCGCGCCGCCGTACGCGGGGCCCCGCGACCGCGATGGCCGTCATCGTCGCGCAGGGGCTGGCCCTGGTGGCCTTCGGCGTCTGGCTGATGGTCATGCGGTCGGGTGACACTCCGAGCAACGAGTCGGTCTACCAGGGGTCGACGGCCTACATGTTCGTGACCGGGGTGCTGGTGCTGCTCGTTGCCGTGGCCGTCTGGCGTGGTGTGGGCTGGGCACTGGGCGCCGCCGTGTTCGTTCAGCTGCTGGCGCTGGCAGTGGCCTACGAGATGGCCACGGCCGGCTTCTGGGTCGGCGCGGTGCCACTCGGGCTCGCGTCGGGGCTGGCTCTGGTGGCATTGCTCTCGCCCGCCGGCCGGGCGGCTTTCAACCGCTCCTGACCGCGCGGGACTCACCGGGGTCCACGGGCCGGCGGCCGCGCTCAGATGTCGTCGGCGAGCAGGCCTTCTCGCAGCCTGGTGAGCGTGCGCGCGAGTAGCCGTGAGACGTGCATCTGCGAGATGCCGACCTCGGTCGCGATCTGCGACTGGGTCATGCCCGCAAAGAACCGCAGCAGGAGGATCCGGCGTTCACGCTCGGGAAGGCCCGCGAGCAGCGGCTTGAGCGCCTCGCGGTTCTCGACGCCCTCGAGGGCGGCGTCCTCGCTGCCCAGCATGTCGAGCACGGAGGGTCCGTCTGCATCGCCCGCGTCGGGCGCGTCCAGCGAGAGAGTGCTGTAGGCGGCCGCCGACTCGAGGCCCTCGAGGATGTCGTCCTCGCTGGCGCCGACGCGCCCTGCCAGCTCGGTGACGGTGGGCGACCGCCCCAGCTCCTGGGTCAACGTTCCGGTGGCGGATCCGATCGCCAAGCGCAGCTCCTGAAGCCGGCGTGGTACCCGTACGGCCCAGCCCTTGTCACGGAACCAGCGCTTGATCTCGCCGACGATCGTCGGGGTGGCGTACGTCGAGAACTCGACGCCGCGGTCCGGGTCGTACCGGTCGATCGCCTTGATCAACCCGATTGTCGCGACCTGGACGAGGTCGTCGTACGGCTCACCCCGGTTACGGAAGCGCCGGGCGAGGTGCTCGACGAGTGGCTGGTGCAGGGTGACCAGGCGGTTGCGGGTCTCCTCGCGGCGCGGATCACCGGCCGGGAGCGCCGCCAGCTCCGTCAGCAGGTCGCGGCTCTCCTCCCGGTCCACCCCCATCCCGGCGGAGGTCACCCGGTGCTCACCTCCCGCTGCTTGCGCAGCGTGAGCGTCACATGCCCGTCCCTGACGGAGGCATCGACTTCGCCGGCCAAGGCCGTGAGTACGGTCCAGGCGAACGTGTCGCGTGGGGGTGGATCGGTGGTCACGGAGGGTACGGAGACGGCGACCTGGAACTGATGCGGCCGAAGGTCGAAACGGCAGTCGATGCGCGCACCGGGTACGGCGAGGGGCAGCAGCAGCGCACATGCCTCGTCCACGGCGATCCGCAGGTCCTCGATGTCGTCGAGGGTGAAGTCGAGCCGGGCGGCGAGCCCTGCGGTCGCCGTACGCAGCACGGCGAGGTACGCACTGGACGCGGGAACACGGAGCTCGACGTGGTCGTCGGGCGGGGCTGGCGTCTGGGTCACGTCTCTCCTCGGCCTGACGATCAGGGCAGGGGTACCACAGGACAAGCGGTGGCGCCCCTGCCCGTGGTCGAAGCCCCCCGTGTAACGGTCAGGCAGCCTTCTTGGTCTCCGCGAAGATCTCTGCGATCTCGTCGATCTTGGCCAGCAGCTGGTCCGCGACGGCCGGATCGGTGGACGCCTTGGCGCCACCGCCGCCGGCCAGTTTGGTGGCCTCGTTGAACAGCTGGTGCAGCTGAGGGAACTTCTCGAAGTGTGGAGGTTTGAAGTAGTCGGTCCAGAGCGCCCAGAGATGGTGCTTCACGAGCTCCGCGCGTTGCTCTTTGATGATCAGCGCCCGGGTGCGGAAGTCGGGGTCGTCGCTGTCCTGGAACTTCTCGCAGATCGCCTTGACCGACTGGGCCTCGATCCGGGCCTGTGCAGGGTCGTAGACGCCGCAGGGCAGATCACAGTGGGCCGAGACTTCGATGGTGCGAGCGAACAGACGCTTGAGCATCCGATGTCCTCTCCGTACGGGTCGGTTGACCACTGGCCTACCCGGGCGACACTACTCCCGAACCTGGACCACCCCGACGGAAGGGGAACCGTTGCCACGCTGGGGATTCGCCATCGTAAGGGGACGTTCGATGGAGCCGACGCTGCAGGACGGCGACCGGCTCGTCGTGCATTACGGAGGGCGCCCCCGACCGGGTCGGATCGCGGTGGTCCGGTTGCCCGGCCGAGCGGATCTGTCGGTGAAGCGGATCGGATGGCGGGACGTGGACGGCTGGTGGGTGGAACGCGACAACCCCCGGGAAGGCGTCGACTCCTGGCGGGTCGGCGCCGTGGCCCCGGACGACGTCGTCGCCGTCGCCCTGGCCCGCCTCTGGCCGCGGCCGCGGTCCTTGACGCGGGTGCCGCGATCGCCGAGCGCGTGATCGGCGGAAGCCTCGACCCACCCCCGTGACGAGCGCCACTGCGCCGGTGAGATCGGTACGCGCCATGTCCGCCTCCTCGTGGGTCAGACGTCGGACCCTCACGGCTCCGGCGGCCGGTCCCTCATGGCCCACGGTCTACCCTTGCCCAGATCATGCCAAGGTGCGGCGCAGACAGCGCCCGGTCAGGCCCGCACACCGCCGCCCGCCCCTGCTCCTGGATAGGGTCGGGCTCGTGTTCGCCGTCTACGCCGACAGCCTCGACGCCGACGATCCCCTGACCGGGCTGGCGCTCGGCGAGCGACCGGAGCCTTTGCCCGGCGAGAGCTGGACGACGGTCGACGTGCGCGCGGCGGCACTCAACCACCACGACCTCTGGTCGCTTCGCGGGGTAGGGCTGACGGCCGACCGGTTGCCGATGATCCTCGGCTGCGACGCCGCCGGCGTGGACCAGGAGGGCAACGAGGTGGTCGTCCACGCCGTGATCGCGGCCGACGACTGGCTCGGCGACGAGACGCTCGACCCGAAGCGGTCGCTGCTGTCCGAGAGGCACCAGGGGACGTTCGCGCAGCGGCTCGCCGTGCCACGCCGCAACCTTGTCGCCAAGCCGGCCGCGCTGTCGTTCGAGGAGGCCGCCTGCCTGCCGACGGCCTGGCTCACGGCCTACCGGATGCTGTTCACACAGGCTCGGGTCGGTCCGGGCTCCACGGTCCTCGTCCAGGGCGCCGGAGGAGGCGTCGCGACGGCGCTCATCGCGCTGGGCTCCGCGGCCGGCGCCCGCGTGTGGGTCACGTCCAGACACACGGATCGGGCCGCCCGAGTGGTCGATCTCGGCGCCGACGAGGTCTTCCAGTCCGGCGTTCGGCTACCGGAACGTGTGGACGCCGTGATGGAGACGGTCGGGGCCGCGACCTGGCAGCACTCGATCCGCTCGCTCCG
>JBOGDU010000128.1:0-5564 GCA_050743145.1 Jiangellaceae bacterium
GGGGGGCGGCGCCGGCTTGGGTCGCCGGCCAACATCCTGCTCCCAGCCGGTCAACAGCCGCACCAGGGCCTTCATGATCTCGAACACCTGGCTCGGCGGCACCCGGATCCGCGCGACGATCTGGGCCTGCGCCGTCGCGACCCGCTTGCCCTCCTCGTCCTCGACCACCGACGGGGGCCGGGCCAGCGCCGCGAAGTCGAAGGTGAACACGTCGTTCGTGTGCCACACGCTGACGAAGTCCGCGTACACCCCAGGCACCTGCTCGTCGGGCATGGACACGCGCATCTGCGGCTGGCTCATCCCTCAAGCATGCAGCCTGCGCCCTAGAGTCGGCCATCGTGACCTACCCGCCCGCGCCCCGCGGCGACGACGCCGACGTCCTGCACGGCGTGACCGTTCCCGACCCGTACCGGCGCCTGGAGGACCCCGCCGACCCGGCTACGGAGGACTGGTCACGCGCCCAGGACGACCTGCTCGACAAACACCGGGCCGGGTGGAGTGCCCGCCGATCTCTGCACGACCGGCTCGCCGAACTGCTGCGAGCCGGCTCGGTCGGCACGCCGGCGTGGCGTGGCGAGCGCGCGTTCCACACTCGACGCACGGCCGACCAGGAGCATGCCGTCCTACTGACCATCGACGCCGGAGGCGCCGAACGCATCCTCGTCGACCCGACCGCGCTCGACCCCACCGGCGCGACGACGCTGGACACCTGGCAGCCGTCCCGGGAGGGCGACCTGCTTGCCTACCAACTCTCGGTCGGCGGCACCGAGGAGTCGGTGTTGCGGGTCCTCGACGTCGGCACCGGCCAGGACGTCGACGGCCCCATCGACCGGGCCCGCTACTCCCCCGTCGCCTGGCTTCCCGGCGGCGAAGCGTTCTACTACGTCCGCCGGCTCGCGCCGAAGCTCGTCCCCGCCGGCGAGGAGCAGTACCACCGCCGGGTCTACCTGCATCGCCTCGGCGCCGATCCGGCCGAGGACGTCGAGATCTTCGGGGCGGGCCTGCTGGCGACTACCTACTTCGGCGCGTCGGTGAGCCGCGACGGGAGATGGCTGGTCGTGACGGCCGCCGAGGGAACGGCACCTCGCAACGACGTCTGGATCGCCGACCTCGAAGCGTCCGACGCGTTGTCGCCCGAGCTGATTCCGGTGCAGGTCGGCGCCGACGCGCACCTGTACGCGCAGGTCGGCCGCGACGGGCGTCTCTACCTCTGGACCGACCGCGACGCGCCGCGTGGTCGCCTCGCGGTGGGCGATCCGGCCGACCCGGCGCCGCAGAACTGGACCGACCTGCTGCCCGAGGATCCGCAGGCCGTCCTCGAGGACTACGCGATCCTCGACGATCTCGACCGGCCGGTACTGGTGGCGACGCGGACCAGGCACGCGATCTCCGAGGTCAGCGTGCACGACCTCGCGACCGGCGAGCGGATCGGGACGGTCGACCTGCCCGGGCTGGGCTCCGTCGGCGGCCTGTCGGAGCGACCCGAGGGCGGGCACGAGGCATGGTTCGGCTACACCGACCACACGACACCCGGGCGGGTGCTGCGATACGGAGCGGTGTCGGGCAGCCTCACCACCTGGGCCGAGAGCCCCGGTACCGTCGACGTCCCCGCCGTCCGCTCACAGCAGGTGACCTACCGCTCGGCGGACGGGACCGAGATACGGATGATGATCGTCTCGCCGAACGGACGGCCGGACCGTCCACGGCCCACCGTCCTGTACGGGTACGGCGGGTTCAACGTGTCGCTGACGCCTGCCTTCTCGGCCAGCATTCTCGCCTGGATCGAGGCCGGCGGAGTCTGGGCGGTGGCGGGCCTGCGCGGCGGCGCCGAGCAGGGCGAGACTTGGCACCGGGCCGGGATGCGGGAGCACAAGCAGAACGTCTTCGACGACTTCCACGCCGCCGCCGAGTTCCTCGTCGCGAACGGATGGACCACCGCCGGGCAGCTCGGGATCTCCGGCGGCTCCAACGGTGGCCTGCTGGTGGGTGCTGCGCTCACTCAGCGACCTGAGCTCTACCGGGCGATCCTCTGCTCGGCGCCGTTGCTGGACATGGTCCGGTACGAGAGGTTCGGGCTCGGTGCCACCTGGAGCGACGAGTACGGCACGGCCGGGGACCCGGAAGAGCTGGGATGGCTGCTGTCGTACTCGCCCTACCACCACGTCCGCGCGGGTGTGAGCTACCCGGCGGTCCTATTCACGGTCTTCGACGGCGACACCCGCGTGGACACGATGCACGCGCGGAAGATGTGTGCCGCGCTGCAGGAGGCCACGTCGGCCGATCCCGGTAAGCGGCCGGTGCTGATCCGGGCGGAGGGTGAGGTCGGCCACGGGGCGCGGGCGGTCTCGCGCACCGTCGACCTCGTCGCCGACCAGCTCGCATTCCTCGCCGACCAGCTCGGCCTCGATCCCCCGGACATGCTCTAGCGTTGCCGACGATGGTCGCGACCCTACCCACCCAGGACGAGCCGGAACGGTTCACCAGTGACTGGTGGGCCGACGTACTGCTCGGCAACACGTTGAAACTGGCCGGATTGCTCCTGCTGGGCCTGGTCGCGCGCTACGTCCTGCACCGGCTCATCGACCGGATGGTCGCGCGGGCCACCCATACCGAGCCGCCCGAGCGGGTGCTCGGGTCGCGCCGTGCCGCCAAGTTGGTCTTCGGCAGCGCGGGTGCGTACTCCGAGCGCCGGGCACTGCGGGCGTCGACGCTGGGCTCGCTGCTCAAGAGCATCGTCACGGTCGTCATCGGCGTGATCGTCGTCGTGATGGAACTGGACATCCTCGGCTACCCGATCGGCCCGTTGCTGGCCTCGGCCGGCATCGCCGGGATCGCGCTCGGCTTCGGTGCGCAGAACCTGGTCAAGGACTTCCTGTCGGGCATCTTCATGCTGCTGGAGGACCAGTACGGCGTGGGCGACGTGATCGACATGGGCGAGGCGTCGGGCACGGTCGAGGCGGTCGGGCTGCGGGTTACGCGCCTGCGCGCGGTCGACGGGACGGTGTGGTACGTACGCAACGGCGAGGTCATCCGGGTGGGCAACTCCAGCCACGGCTGGTCCCGGGCCGTCCTCGACGTCAAAATCGCCTACGACGAGGACACGGAGCGGGCCCGCGCGCTGCTGCTGAGCGCCGCCCGCGACGTCGCCGCGGATCCGGAGTGGAGCGGATCCGTGCTCGAGGAGCCGGAGGTGTGGGGCGTCGAGGACCTTGCCGCCGACTCCGTCATCCTTCGCCTCGTGGTCAAGACCGAGCCGCTTCAGCAGTGGAAGCTGGCCCGCGAACTGCGTGAGCGGATCAAGCAGACCTTCGACGCCGAGGGCATCGACATCCCCCACGCCGCACCGGTGGCCCCGCCTCCCCGCCCACCGGTCTGACCCGCATCCCGGTCGCCGACCGCCCGGTCAGGCCAGCGCAGCCTCGAGGGTGATCGGCGTCGCCCTGAGGGCCTGGCTGACCGGGCAGCCCTCCCTGGCCGCCTCCGCGGCTGCCTGGAAGTCCGCTGCGCTCATGCCGGGCACGTCGCCGCGCACGGACAGGTGGATGCCGGTGATGCCCGTGCCCGGCTGGAAGGTGACCGCGGCCGTCGTCCGCAGCGACGCCGGCGGCGTGCCCGCCTTGGCCAGCCCGCTCGACAATGCCATCGAGAAGCACGACGAGTGGGCAGCCGCGATGAGCTCCTCCGGTGAGGTGCGCCCGTCGGGGTCCTCCGTGCGCGATGCCCAGGTGACGTCGTACGTCCCGAGTCCAGACGACTCGAGAGTCACTTGTCCGGCGCCCTCGGACAGGGAACCTGCCCACTGAGTCGTGGCGGTGCGGGTGGCGGCCATGCGTGCACTCTCCTCTTCGGTCAGTCGCGGTCGCGCATACGGACCCATCCTGCCCCGCATCGACGGTGGCCAGACACCCGCCTGAGACAATGGCCTGGTGACTCAGCAGACCGAGACCTTCTACGACGCGGTCGGCGGCCACGAGACCTTCCGCCGGCTCGTGCACCGCTTCTACCAAGGCGTCGTCGACGACCCGGTACTGCGGCCGCTCTACCCAGAGCAGGACCTCGGCCCGGCGGAGCAACGGCTGCGGATGTTCCTCGAGCAGTACTGGGGTGGGCCCACCACCTACTCCGAGCAGCGCGGCCACCCACGACTGCGCATGCGACACGCCCGGTTCAAGATCAACCCCGAGGCCCGCGAGCGCTGGCTGCACCACATGCGCGTCGCGGTCGAGTCGCTCGACCTCCCCCACGCGCAGCACGAAATGCTCTGGGACTACCTCCAACGCGCTGCGCACTCCCTGGTCAACACGTTCGACGAGTGACAACGACACCGCCTGCGCACACCGGAGGATGAGCTTGCTCGGCAGCACACGGCTCGTCGTCCGCCGGGCTGCGAGTCACCTGGGTGTCCTGCTGACGGCCATGCTCACGGCCGCTGTCGTAGCGACCCTTCTGGTGTCCGCCACCGTGCTGGCTCCGGGCGTCGCCGAGCGCGGCTTCCGCGACACCCTGGCCGACGCCGATGTCGGCGATCTGGCCGTGCACGCCAGCACGGCGCTCGACCCCGAGTCGTGGGCAGAGACTGACGCCCAGGTCACCGAGGCGACCGCGGAGCATGCAGACCAGGTGGCTGAGCTCACCGCAGTCGCTTGGACGACCTCGTTCGCGGCTCCGGGCCTCGACGAGCAGACGCGGGTGGTCGTGGGTGCCGTCGACGATCCGTCCGCATCGGCGCGGATCACCGAGGGCCGCTGGCCCGAGCAGGGCGCCGAACCGCTCGAGGTCGTCGTACACGTCGACGCGCTCCAGGCGCTCGGTACCCGGGTCGGCGCGCCGATCACCCTCGATCCCCTGGTCGGCGGTGCGAGTCCCACGACAGCCACGGTCGTCGGCGCGTTCCGGCCCCATGACCCGGTCCAGGCCGTGTGGCGCGACTACGCCGTCGGGGTGCGTCCGGCCATCGGTGGTCGGGTGGGCCTGCTCGGTCCCGTGCTCGCCGACCTCGACGACCTGGTGGCCCGGATCCGGCCCGGTTCGACTACCGCAGCCTGGGTGATCGACGTGGACCGGGACCTGATCGGGCTCGACACCGCGGGCCCGGTGGCGGCTTCGTTGCGCGCGATGGTCGACGACCTGCGTGCCGTCCAGACCGGCGGCGACCTGAGCCAGATGTCGGTGAGCGGCGAGAGCGCTGCGGTCCTCGACCGGGCCGCGACCGCCGCGAGGTCGGTCCGGGCGATCCTGCTCGTCGTCGTCACGATGCTCACTGTGCTGGGAGTGTGGGCGCTGGCGTTCACGGCACGCCTGCTCGCCGCCCGGCGCGCGGCTGCGACGGCCCTGCTGCGTGCCCGCGGGGCGGCGGGCCGAGACCTCCTGCGCTGGTCCGTGCTCGGAGCGCTCATGCCGGCCGTCGCGGTTGCCCTGTCCGCGCCGCCGCTGGCCGACCTGGCGCTCTCGCCGCTGCGCGAACGCGACGTCCTGGGCGACGTCACGGCCGGGTCCGCCACGGCGGCCAGTGGCTGGCTGGCCGCCGCCGTCGCAGCCGTGGGCTGGCTGGTCATGCTGGTGGT
>JBOGDU010000129.1:0-6990 GCA_050743145.1 Jiangellaceae bacterium
GTCGGTCGCGGATCAGGATGCCGGCCCTGGCCGCACGCTCCGTGGCGATGGCGATCACGAGCGGTATCGCCAGTCCGAGCGCGTGTGGGCAGGCGATGACCAGGACGGTGACGGCGCGCTCGACGGCCTGGCCCGAATCACCGATCGCCAGCCAGACCGCGAAGGTGATCACGGCGACGCCGGTGGCGAAGTAGAAGAGGAACGCGGCCGCGCGGTCGGCCAGCGCCTGGGCTCTGGACTGCGAGGACTGGGCCTCGGCGACCAGTCGCTGGATCCCTGCGAGCGCGGTGTCCTCGCCGACGGCGTCGACCCGCACGCGCAGGGCATTGTCGGTGGCGACCGTGCCGGCGACGACCCTGTCGCCGACGCTTCGGAGGACCGCCCGTGACTCGCCGGTGATCATCGACTCGTCGAGCTCGGCCTCACCGTGTTCGACGACGCCGTCGGCCGGCATCCGACCACCGGACCGGACCAGGACGAGATCGCCGGCGACCAGCTCCTCCATTCCGACCGTGACCACGCCATCGTCCGTGAGCTTCTCGGCCTCGTCGGGGAGCAGCGCCGCGAGAGCGTCGAGAGCTCCGGACGCCGCGCCGAGCGCTCGCATCTCGAGCCAGTGGCCGAGCAGCATGACGACGACGAGAAGCGCGAGCTCCCACCAGAAGTCGAGGTCGAGATCGCCGATGCCGAGAGTCGTCGCCCACGAGGCGACGAAGGCCACGGTGATCGCCATGGCGACGAGGAGCATCATTCCCGGCTGACGGGCCTTGAGCTCGTCACGGGCACCGGTCAGGAACGGCCAGCCGCCGTAGAAGTACACGACGGTGCCGAGAACCGGCGAGATGAGCCCGGCGCCGGGGATGTCGGGGCGGGTGAAGTTCAGCATGTCGGCGAACATCTCGCTGAACGCCACGACGGGGATGGTCAGCACCAGGCTGAGCCAGAACCTCGACCGGAACTGAGCGGCATGATCGGCGTGTCCGCCATGTTCACCGTGGCCGTCGCCCTCGTGTGCAGGGTGGCCCGCGTGCTCTGCGTGGTCGACGTGCTCTGCGTGGTCGACGTGCTCTGCGTGGTCGGCGTGCTGTGCACGATCCACCTGGGCGGCGGGTCCGCCGCGTTGGTCGTCGTTGGTCACTGTTCGCCTCCGGTTCGTCACCGGCGAGATTATACCCCCAAGGGGTATCTGTGAAACAGGTAAGCGACCGATGACGCAATGAGAGGCATCGCGCGGCGGCTCGAGTGGGAGCACGACGTCGACCCGACGTGCACGAAGGTCATGTCAGGGTGGACAGGGGCGGGATCGATCCGCCGACCTTCCGCTTTTCAGGCGGACGCTCTTCCAACTGAGCTACCTGTCCTCGGTGGAAGCGCGACGAGTCTAACCGACCCGTCGCGAGGCCTGGAAAACATCGCTCGGGCTCTCACTGTGATCATTCTCCACCGTTGCCGCGGGAGCGGGCGTCGAGACGGGCCAGGTAGGCGTTGTACGCGGTGCGCTCGGCCTCCTCGTCGCCCTCGCGGCGGTCGAAGCGCCGCGCCTCGCGGTCGTCCGAGCGGTACCACTGGACGAACAGCGCGCCGAACACCAGCAGCCCCGGTATCTCGCCGAACCCCCACGACAGCTGGCCGGCCAACTGCTGGTCGGCCAGCGGGTCCGGCAGCCACGGGATCTCGGACGCGAGCTGGCGATAGTAGTCACCGGCGATCAGCCGGGCCGACTCCATGAGCGCGAGCCCGAAGAACGCGTGGACGACCAGGGCGGCGAACTGCAGGCCCACGCGGGCGACGTAAGGCGGCCGCTTCGGCAGCGGGTCGATGCCGATGATCACCTCGTAGAACAGGTAGCCCGCCAGCACGAAGTGCACGCTCATCGCCAGATGCGCGGTGTGGTTGCGCATCGCGTACTCGAAGAACCCGGTGAAATAGGCGATGAACGGCCCGGACACGAAGATCGCGAGCGCGACCAGCGGATGGGTGAGGATCCGCACCGCCCGGCTCCGGGTCGCGGCCAACAGCCACTCCCGCGGGCCGGTCTCGCCGCGCCGGGCCGGCCGGATCGCGCGCAGGCCGAGCGTGATCGGCGCGCCGAGAACCAGCAGCACTGGGCTCACCATCATCAGCACCATGTGCTGGCCCATGTGCACTGACAGCATCGTCATGCCGTAGGTCATGAACCCGGTGAGCTGCACCACGGCGATCGACCCGACGCCGAGCAGCCAGGCGATCGTGCGACCCACCGGCCAACGGTCACCTCGGGTTCGCAGCCGCCACACGCCGCTGAGATAGAGCAGCACCGCGGCGAAGCAGCCGAGCGCGAAGAGTGCGTCAGGATAGGTCTGCGTGAACAACCGCAGCGGCGTCGGCTCGGGTGGGATCGGGAAGCCGAGCAACTCGCGGACTGCCGTCATGGGCGTTTCGTCAGCGGGCTGCGGAGGCGGGGTACGGCTCAGTGCGACCCCCAGGCCAAGCGCGACACCCATGACGACCGTCTCGCCGGCGGCCAGCCGTCGGAAGGCGCCGGATCGGCCCGCGTCGAGGGCGCCGAGCGAGCGGCGCCGATGGGTGTATCCGAAGACGCCCAGGGTCACCAGTGCCGTCGCCTTGCCCAGCACCATGGCGCCGTACGCCGTCGTGAACAGGTCGCCGAGCGATGGGACCCGGACCCAGGCGTTGAGCACGCCACTCGCGCCGACCATGACGAAGCACGCCAGCGCCAAGGGCGAGTACGCCCGGGCCACGCGGGCCAGATGCGCGCCTCCCCGCGCTGCGTACCAGCTCACCGCGACCAGCCCGCCGACCCACAACGCCATGCCGACCAGATGGACGATCAGGGACGTCACCGCGGAGTGGTGGTAGTCACCGGTGGCCGAGTGCCCGGTCAGCGCCGGTGGGATCAGCGTTCCGACGCCGAGGCACAGGACGGCGATCGCCCCCCCGCGGCCGAGCGTGAGTCGCGCCGCGGGGACGATTGCCAACGCCAGCACCACCACCGATGCGTAGGCCTTTCCCTGCGGGACACTGCTCGTGTAGCTCGCGAAGGCATCGCCGGCGAGTGCGTCCCACAGCGGCTGCCCGACGAGGTCGGACAGCGTCAGCAGGTGGACGACGCCGCCGGCGGCGGCCCATACGACAGCGGCGATGGCCGCAGCCCGCATGGCCAGCAGAGCGTCGCGCCCAAGCTCGCCATGACGAGCGGGCAGCATGGCTGCCAGCGCGAGCATGCCCACGGTCACGGCCGACGCGCCGTCGAGCACGACCTTCGCGACTGGAAGGCCCCATCGCGTGAGCCCTCCGGGGTCGGGCAACCCGGGTACCGCCTCCGCCGTGCCGCCGCCCAGTACCAGCGCCGCCACCAGGACGGCCAGCGACGCCGCGACAGCCGTGAGACCCCAGCGGCGCGTCGACGGAGCCGCGACCGCTGGTCGCGGGTGGGTGGAGGTGGCCATCACGGCCCAGTCTCCGCCCCTTCACCGCCCTCCGGCCCACCGGGCCGCCGCCCGCCCATCGCGAAGAAGACCACGGCGGCGAGCGCAGCCGCGGCGGCGACGCCACCCGCTCCGAGGAGCAGCGGGCTTGCTCCGCCGCCGGCGTCGGTCGCCTCGACCGGCTCGCTGGTCGGGCTCGCATGGTCGTCGTGGTCCATGCCCTCGTGTGGGTCACTCGACTCGGACGGAGTCGGAGCAGCCGGCGTCGCCGCGGTGCCGACCACGGTGAACGTCAGCGTGCCGGTGATCGGATGCCCGTCGGCGGACCCGACCCGGTAGGAGATCTCGTACGCACCCGCGGCCAGCGTGCCGACGGCTTGCGTGACGGTGCTACCGACGACCTCCGGTTCGCCCTGTTCGCGGTGCACACCCGTTGCGTCGAGGACGGCCACTTGGCCGAAGTCGGTCTGCACCGCCTGGTCGAACTCGAGCACGACCTCGGTGGGAACGGTGGCCACCGTGGACCTGTCAGCCGGGGTACTGCCGGTCAGTTCGTTGTGCGCCGCGGCGGGTGCCGCGACGAGTGCCAGGCCGAGGCCGGCGCCGACGACGGTGACGCCGAGGCGGTGCACCCTACCCACGGGATCGCCTCAACGACACCGCGCCGATCCCGAGCCCGGCCGCTCCGACGGCGAGTCCGCTGACGGCAAGGGCGCGCGCGAGTGGATCGTCGCTGTTGGTGCCGTCGGTATCGCCGCCGGCGCCGTCGGCTCCTTCGGAGCCCTCTCCGGCAGCGGCCCTCGCAGCCTGCCTCTCGGCCCTCCGCTCGGCCCTGGCGTCGTCCCTCTCCGCGGACGTACCTGCGTCGGACCCCCGCCCGGCGGCGTCGACGACGGTAAGGACGGGTGCGGGGTGTTCACCGTCCGGCTCGTCCGCCCACGCGACCACGTCGCTGTCATCGTAGGTCTGCTCGGCCGGCAGGGTGTAGTCGCCGGCCGCCGGCAGCGGCCCGACCGAGATGGCGAACTCGTCGAACTCATCGGGCCCGATCCGGACGCTGCCATCTGCCGTCCAGGTGACCGCCGTGACGATCTCGTCGAGGGTGAACTCGCCGACCTCGACGGGTTCTGGCGGGGTCTCGCGGGTGAGCTCTGCGGTCCAGCCGACGTGCGGCTGGACGGAGACGAATGCGAAGGGCGGATCGGACGGTAGCTCGACCCGCAGCGCCACCGTGCCGGCCGTGTCGGACTCGTTGGGAACTCGGACGGTGACCTTGGCGAAGGCCCCCGACGCATCGGCATCGGGGTGGACGGTGACGTGGGCTGCCGCGGTGGCGAGCAGGGCGAGCCCGATGCCCGCGGCGGCGACAGCGGCCAGCCCGGCGCGCCGGAGAATGCGGGTGCGCAGGATCATGGGAGGTGTCCTGTCGAGATCGTGGACGCGGTCGCGCCCGGTGAGGTCGGCGTCAGATGCTCGAAAGCAGCGGCGGGCCTCGCCGCGGAGCCGTGCGCGTGACCGACAGGACGTACGAGTGAACGGGCCTGGCCGACGGCCGGCCCGGCAGGCCGACGGCGGGCGGCGCAGCGGTCACGCCGAGAACGACTCGCGCGCCTCGCAGCAGCAACGTCGACGACAGCGTCGTCATGGACCAGATGACGTCCTCGGCGCCGGCGAGCAGCACCGTCAGCGCGGCAGCGGCGATCGCGTGCGCGACGACCAAGCCGGCACTGACCGATGGGCCCTCGCCGTGGTGTGCGTGTGCGGACATGCCCAGCAGCATGTGCAGGACGGGTTGCGATGCGAACACCAGCGTCGCGATGAGTCCTACGGAGATCCGGCGGTCGGCAAGTGCCACGCAGGCAGCGCTCAGCAGAGCGGCGCCGAACAGGAAGGCACCCGCCGTCGGGGCGCCGCCGCCGGCGACGACGTGCGCCATGCTGGGGACGACCAGGCAGGCTGCAGAGAGAGCCAGGCCACGTGCGACCTTTGCGCGTCCGCCACCCGGGAATTGCACAGCCACACCTTAGGCTACGGACCCGGACGCCGGGAGGTTCAGGTGGCCGGGTGGATCAGAGTCTTCGTGGGTTGGCCTGTGCCGTCGCTCGCCGCCACATTCGGACGATCTGTCCCGATCTGACCAGTGGTCAACCGCGCCGTCCGGCGTTCGTGGCAGCCCATTCGCTGAACCCTCGGGTGCCCCTGTCCGTGCTGAATATCAGGGACGTCCGGTGACCGGGCACGCACAAACGCAGGTGTCGCCAGGCGCTCGTCCCGAGGTCTCCAGAGCCGTCGTCGTTCGATGACATACACGGAACGAGGTTCAGCATGTCCACGGGGTTCGTTCGCCCAGCACGCAGAATTGTGATCCCACTGCTCGCCGGGCTCGGGGTGGTGTTGGCCATGCCAGCGACCGCTGGTGCAGCGGTGCAGACGTTCCACCGCTTCGAGGTGGACGCGACGGCCAACTACACGGTCAGCGAACAGTGCGCCGACGGCTCGACGTCGACGACGCTCGTCCAGGTGATCAGCGGGCACGAAGAGGAATCCGAGAACGGTGTGAGCACAACCGACAGTGACTTCCTCACGGTTCGGATCCTGAACTTTTCCGACTGCGAAGGCAACTTCATCAACGACTTCGGCTTCGGCCCGGCCGATTTCACCTTCTCGCCGTCGCTACAAACCGCGACCATCGACGGGACGATCACCACGCGCGACGGACGAGCGGTGACCGTCGACATGAGTTGGGAAGGCACCGGCCCGATCGAAACCACGAGCAACACGACCACGCGCCCAGGGTTCACGGGCCACTTCGTCGGCCAACAGAGAGACGCCGTGGCCACCGGCACCGTGGTGGTCGACGGTGACACCCTCGTCGACGGCTCGACCACGAACGCGGAGATCGAAACACTCGAGGACAACAACATCTCTCACCCATAGATGACGCCCGAAGGCAGTCGGGCGGGAATTCCTAGACGAGCGGCCGGCCTGCGGTCAGCATCGATACACTCCCGCTGAGCGACGGGCGTCGCTGCCAGCTGCGTTGCCGTGCGGACAATGCGGACCCACAGACCCGACGTCGTGGTCGACACGGCATCCTGAGCTGAGAGGGTGGGCATGACTACGGACTCAGCCGAAGGCATCGAAGCGGAAGGGCCGGGTGGTCGCCGCCTGATGGTCCTGCTGGCCATGGCGATGTTCGTCCTCGTCGTGGACACGTCGCTGATGAACGTGTCGATTTCCGCCGTCATCACAGATCTGGACACGACGGCCAGCGGCGTGCAATCCGCCATCGCTCTGGAGGCGCTGGTCTCCGCGGCGTTCATCTTGATCAACAGCAAGATCGGCGACCTGATCGGTCGTCGGCGGGCCTATGTGCTGGGGTTGCTGGCGTATGCCGTCGGGGCGCTGGCCATGACGCTCTCCCAGAGCCTGACGGCAATCATCGTCTACTGGGCGATCATCGGTGGGCTCGGTGCTTCGTTGCTGCTACCCGCCATGCAGTCGCTGATTCACGGCAACTTCACGGGTGCGGCGCAGAAGCAGGCGTACGCGCTGGTCGGCG
>JBOGDU010000130.1:0-16663 GCA_050743145.1 Jiangellaceae bacterium
TCTCCTCCCCAGACGCCCCAGGGCTCGCGTCGCGCATGGGCACCGGCCAGGCATTGCGATCGGACCGGACACTCGTGGCACAGCGACTTGGCGAGCTCGACGTCGGCGGGCGACTCGGCGAACCACAGCTCGGGATCGGTCCGGCAGGGGATTGTCGCGTCGGTGTCGACGGCACGGTCGAGGACACTCGCCAGCATCACGGTGGTCACCTCCCTTCGTGTCTCGGTCCGGACGGAACCTTGACGGCTTCGCGGCACAGAAAAAGGCCACGGTCCCGGGTTTCGGGTCCGCGGCCTGGAGGCGCCGGTGTGATGCGGCTACACCGGTGGACTCGAGGTCTGGACCCGGGTACGGGCCTGGTCGTCGGCGGTCGTGGTCGGCATCCACGCGTGGGCAGCGATGCCGGTCGGGGCGCTCGTGCCTGCCTGCGGACGCACTCCACCCGTCGACGGGACATCGATGGACGCCAGGCGACGCTCCCGCACGCTCCCGAAGCCGAGGGCGCGCACGCCAGAGGTCACCGGTGCGTCGCTGGCGATGCCGTCGAACGGCCCGCTCTTCGTGATCATCTTCACCGGAACCTCCCTTCGGTCGTCTCGTGGGCGTGCGACGTCGTCGCGCTGCCCGGGCGTCATGAGGAACATTAGACCTTCAGCCGGTAAGGAGCAATACATTTATTGACTCGGATTTCTGCAGAGCTCCAGCACGTCGGACCCGTAGCGGTCGAGCTTGGTCCGGCCGACACCGGGCACGGCTGCGAGTTCGTGCTCGTCGTCCGGCCTGGTCTCGGCGATCGCGGTGAGGGTGGCGTCGGTGAACACGACGTATGCCGGAACCTTCTGCTCCTGAGCACGCTCGAGCCGCCATGCCCGCAACCGCTCGAACAACGCCTCGTCGACTGAGGACGGGCAGTCGGCACAGCGGCCGATCTTGCGATCGGCCGCGGCCGAGAGCGGCGCACCGCACACCCGGCACCGCTGGAGTCCGCGGGTGCGTGAGCGGCGCGGGCCGCCGGCGACGTCGGTCACATCGGCGCGGGCGATGCCCGATGGTCGGACGCCGTCGAGGAAGCGGCTCGGCCGCCGCGATCCGCGTCCGCCGGGCGTCCGCGAGCACGACCACGAAACGCGCAGCCACCGCCGCGCCCGGGTGATCCCCACATAGAGCAGCCGGCGTTCCTCGGCCAACTGCGCACCGGTCTCGGCGTATGCCAACGGCAGCGTGCCCTCGTGGCAGCCGACCACGAAAACGGCGTCCCACTCCAGCCCCTTGGCTGCGTGCAGCGAGGCCAACGTGACGCCGTCGGCGACAGGGGCGTGCTGCGCCGCCGCCCGTCCTTCGAACTCGGCCAGCACCTCGGCGAGTCCGGCCGACGGATCGACGGCGGCGACCTCTTCGGCCAGCGAGACAACGGCCGCCAGCGACTCCCAGCGCTCGCGTGCGGCGCCGCCACCGGACGGCGGCCGCGGCGACCAGCCTGCGGACTCGAGGACGGCTGCCGTTTCCGCCGCGGCGTCCGGGGCGTCGATGTCCGCGTCGCCGGCACGGGTGGCGGCGCGCAACAGCATCGCCGCCTGCCGCACCTCGGGGCGGTCGAAGAAGCGCTCGGCCCCCCGCACGACGTACGGCACCCCGGCCTCGGACAACGCCTGTTCGTACGCCTCGGACTGCGCGTTGACCCGGAACAGCACGGCGATCTCGCGCGCCGGCGTGCCGCCGGCGACCAGGCCGGCGATCTCGGCGGCGACCCAGCCGGCCTCGGCGATCTCGTCCGGGTGCTCAGCGAACTCGGTGGCCGGGCCGTCGGGCTGCTGGGCCCGCAACTGGACGCCGGCGCGAGCGGCCGGGTCGGTGCCGTTGGACAGGACGGCGTTGGCCACCGCAACGACCTGCGGAGTGGACCGGTAGTCGCGCACCAGCCGGACCACCCGACCGTACGGGTAGCGTTCGGCGAACCCGACGAGGTAGTCGGGCCGGGCACCGGCGAAGGAATAGATGGTCTGCGCCGGATCGCCGACGACGCAGACGTCGTCGCGCTCGCCGAGCCAGAGGTCCAGCAGCTTCTGCTGCACCGGCGAGACGTCCTGGTACTCGTCGACGACGAGGTGCCGGTACTGCGCCCGGACGGCCTCGGCCACACCAGGCCGGCCCCCGAGCAGGCCCACCGCGGCGAGCAGGATGTCTTCGAGGTCGAGCACACCGCGGTCGGTCTTGATGTCGTCGTATGCGGCGTAGACCCGGGCGACGGTCTCCGGGTCGATGCCGGCGACCTCGCGGTGGGCGGCCGCGGCGACGCTCGGGTAGGTCTCCGGCAGCACGTTGCTGACCTTGGCCCATTCGATCTCGGACGCGAGATCGCGCAGCACCGTGCGGTCAGTGGACACCCTGCAGCGGCCGGCCGCCGCGCCGACGAGGGGCAGCTTCGTGGCGGTGATCTCGGGCAGCTCGGTACCGGTGACCTGGGGCCAGAAGTAGCGCGCCTGGCGCAACGCGGCGGAGTGGAAGGTGCGCGCCTGGACGCCCTCGACCCCGAGCGACCGCAAGCGGCCGCGCATCTCGCCGGCTGCACGGGTCGTGAAAGTGACGGCGAGCACCCGGCGGGGGTCGTAGGCGCCGCTCAGCACCCCGTGGGCGATCCGGTGGGTGATGGCCCGTGTCTTGCCCGTCCCGGCCCCGGCGATGACGCAGACCGGACCGGTCAGGGCCGTCGCGACGTCGCGCTGCTCGGGGTCGAGCGAAGCGAGCACGTCGGCACGGCTGGGCACGGCGCCCATCCTGGCAGGCGCCACCGACCTCCGGTCACCAGCGGGCGACGCCGGTGGACAACACCTCGCCTGCGTGGTGCAGCTCACGGCAGGTGAAGGAACACCGGCAGACGGTCCGGCGTTGTCGCTTTCGTCCCCTACGTGCCGAACCGGAGCGTCGATGTCCTTCACGATGTATAGCACCGCCTGGTGCGGCTACTGCCACCGGCTCAGGCGCGCGCTCGAACGTGACGGCATCGCCTTCTCCGAGGTCGACATCGACACCGACCGGGCAGCGGCCGACCTCGTCCGCTCGGTCAACGGCGGGAATGCAACCGTCCCCACGCTGGTCTTCCCCGACGGCTCGGCACTGACCAACCCCACCCCGGACGAGGTCAGGGCCAAGCTTCCCGTTCTTTGATCACGTTCACCACCCTGGTGGATGGTTCACCAGGCTCCGGACCCTGGTGAACCGTCAGCAAGCATGGTGAACGTGATCAACTGACACGCGGCTGGCCAGGCTCACCAGGCCGGGGAATGCAGCTCGGAGCCGTACCAGCCCTCGATCAGGCGGCGCGAGATCGAGGCCGAGGGCGAGAGGAGCAGCTCGCCGGACTTCAGCGCGGCGACCAGCTGGTCGCGTGAGTACCAGTGCGCCTCGACGATCTCCTCGCCATCCGGACGCGGTTCGGCGCCGTCGGCGCGGGCGTAGAAGCCGAGCATGAGGTTGGACGGGAACGGCCAGGGTTGGCTGCCCGCGTACCGCGACGACGTCACGACAATCCCGGTCTCCTCGGCCACCTCGCGAACGACCGCCTGCTCCGGCGACTCTCCCGGCTCGACGAAACCGGCGACCGTCGCGAACCGCCCCGGCGGGTTCCGCGCGTTCCTGGCCAGCAGGCACTGGTCGTGCTCGTCGGTCACCAGCACGATCACAGCCGGGTCGGTACGCGGGAAGTGCTCCGACCCGTCGACCGGACACCGACGGACGTGACCCGCGAACGTCACCTCGGTGACCGCACCGCAGCGCGAGCAGTGACCGTGAGCCCGGTGCCAGTTCGACAACGCGACGGCGTGCACCATGAGCCCGCCGTCGTGGACGTCGAGAAGCATCGAGGCCGCCCGGAGTGTCACGGCGTCCTGGTCGGGGTGTGCTCCGTCGACGTGGACGGCGAAGTAGGCGACTCCGCCGCCGTCGACACCGAGGAAGAAGCGCTCGCCCGAGGGCAGGTCGGCCGGCGACGCCGTCGCGAGCCTGCCGTCGCGCACCGGGGCCCTGCCGTCGGCGACGACGAAGGCACGGCTTCCCGGGTCCGCCCACGCCGCGGCGAGCCACGCGTCGTCGGTGCGGCGGTGTGCCGCCCGGTCGACCCCGGCCTGTGCCAGCGCGAGCGGCGCCAGCAGGGAGTGCATCGGCCCGGCGTCCTCCACGGCTCCCGACCCTAGGGGCACACCTGCGGCCCCGCGCGAGCCGGTCCGCATGATGGGCGAGCGCCGAGCCGCTGCCGCTACCGTCGTCGCTCGTGAGCACCCACATAGCAGCCCGGCCGGGCGAGATCGCCGAGACAGTCCTGCTTCCCGGTGATCCGCTGCGCGCCAGGTGGATCGCCGAGACGTACCTCGACGACCCCACGTGCTACTCCGGCACCCGCAACATGCTGGGGTTCACCGGCACGTATCGAGGTGAACGGGTGTCGGTCCAGGGCACCGGGATGGGTCAGCCCTCCCTGGCGATCTACGTGCGCGAACTGCTGACCGACTACGGCGCCCGTACGCTGCTCCGCGTCGGCTCCTGCGGTGCCCTGGTGGAGAAGGTCGCCATCCGGGACCTGGTGATCGCCATGAGCGCCTGCACCGACTCGTCGATGAACCGGCTGCGCTTCGAGGGCGTCGACTACGCGCCCACAGCGAACTTCGACCTGCTCCGCGCGTGCGTCGATGAGGCGGAGCGGGCGGGTGCGACCTACCACGTCGGGGCCATCGCAGCATGGGACTCCTTCTACTCCGACCGCCCCGAACTGCTGAAGCGGCTCGGTGAGTACGGCGTCCTCGCCGTCGAGATGGAGACCGCCGCCCTCTACACGCTCGCCGCCAAGCACGGCGCCCGCGCCCTCACGCTCTGCACGGCCAGCGACAGCCTCGTCACGGGCGAGGAGACCTCCGCCGACGAGCGCGAGCGCACGTTCTCCGCAATGGCCGAGATCGCCCTGGCCGCGGTGTCGCGCTAGTCGTGGACTGCGCGAACCACGGGTCCACGGCGCGTGCCGTGAAGATCGTCGTGCAGCTTCCAGCAGGCCGGCGAGCGTGCCATATCCTCACGGCGATCTTCACGGCCGCGCGGCGAGCGCCCGCACCGGCGCCACGCTAGGCCCGGCGGTTAGCCTCGTCACCGTGGCGCGGTTGCGGTTCGGCACCTTCAACCTCCTGCACGGCCTCGTGGTCGAGACCGGGCAGGTCGCGGAGTCCGACCTGCGGGCAGCCGCGGCGGCGGTGGACGCCGACGTCCTCGGGCTCCAGGAGGTCGATCGGGGACAGCCGCGAAGTGGCAAGGCCGACCAGGCAGGCGTCGTCGCGGCCGAACTGGACGCGCCCTGGTGGCGGTTCGCACCCGCGCTGACAGGTACGCCGCAAGTCCGCTGGACCCGGGCCGACCCGCTCGGCGACACGGCGGGGCCGGCCTACGGCGTCGCCCTGGTGTCGCGGCTGCGGGTCATGCAGTGGGCGGCCCGTAGCTTCCCCGCCGCGCGAGCCAGGCTCCCGCTCAGAGTCGCGGGCCAGCGTGGGCTCACCCGGGTGGCCGACGAGCCCAGGGTCGCCCTCGCGGCGATCGTCGTCGGACCCGATGGACCCTTCACGGTCGCGACGGCCCACCTCTCGTTCGTGCCAGGCTGGAACGTGCGGCAGTTGCAGACCGTGACGCAGTGGCTCTCGACGATGCCGGCGCCGCGGCTGCTGCTCGGGGACCTCAACCTGCCCGGACGGGTGCCGGGAGTCCTGACCCGCTGGGTCGAACTCGCCCGGGCGCCGACCTACCCGTCGTGGCGGCCCCGCGTCCAGTGGGACCACATCCTCGGCCACGGCATCGGGAACAACGCCGTGCGTGCCGTCTCGGCGCGGCGGCTGGCGGTGTCGGACCACGCAGCGCTGGTCGTCGATACCGACTGGTGAGCCGCGCTCAGGCGGGTGCGGCCACGGGAACGGACCGGACCAGCGCCTCGAGTGCCGTCTCGTCGAGCAGGTCGACCGGCCTCAGCGTGCGATTCTCACGGACGTGGTGGAACGCCGCCCCCACCCTGGTCAGCGGCAGCTCACGCAGACGCGCGAACGCCAGCCGGTAGGCCGCCAGCTGGACGGCCCGCACGGTCTCCTCGGCCCGGTTCCGGGGCGGGTGTCCGGTCTTCCAGTCGACCACCTCCACGCCCTCGCCTTCGGTGCGGAAGACGGCGTCGACACGGCCGCGGACGAGCACTCCGGCGATCAACAGCTCGAACGGGGCCTCGACCTCGACGGGGGTTCGACCCGCCCACTCCGAGGCGAGAAACGCCTCCTGCAGCGACGCCAGCTCACGGTCGTGTGCCGCTCCCTCGTCGGCCGATCCGGGCAGCTCGTCGATGTCGAGCAACCGCGGACTGCCCCATCGCGACTCGAGCCACGCGTGGAACAGCGTCCCCCGACGCGCCAGCGGAGCGGGCGCCCGGGGGACCGGCCGCCGGATGTCGCGTGCCAGCGCTCGGGGGTCGTCGCGCAGCTGGACCAGCCGGGACACGGACAGCTGCCCAGGCAGCGGCACTTCGACCGGGCGCTGGGTGGCGGACCGTTCTCGTTCGGCGAGGAGCGTGGCGACCTCGTCGTCCCACTCGGCCGCCGCCGCGACGATCTCGGCCTCGGCCAGCAGGTCGGTGGCGTCGTCGCCCTCTCCCGCCGCACGGACCAGCGTGGCGCCATCCTCGATCGCGGCCCGTCGCCCGGCGAGCGGGTCGTAGGGCCAGTGGAGGTCGTCGATGAGCTCGGCGAGCGGGTTGGTGTCGCCCGGGTCGTCGACCCAGATGCCGACCTCGCCGGCGCCCGCGTCGCACGCCTCCCGGATCTCCGCGAGGAACGCCGACGCCACCCTGGCCAGCTTGCCGTCGCCCCACCGGTGACCGGTGCAGACGAGCAGGCGGCGGGCGCGGGTGGCCGCGACGTACGCGAGCCGCCGCTCTTCCAGCCGGCCGGCCCGGCCGCACTCCTCGGCGAAGCGGCGGACCGCGTCGCGCGCCTCCTGCTGGTCGCAGGCGCCGTCGAGGCCGAAGACCGGCAACGCCGCGGCGTCGCCCCGCAGCGGGTACGGCAGCTCTCCGGGCCGGCCCAGCCACGCCCGGTCGGTGGCATGACCGGCCGGGAACACGCCGTCGACCAGTCCGGCGACGAACACGGCGTCCCACTCGAGCCCCTTGGCACCGTGCACGGTCAGCACCTGCACCTGGTCGCCGACGACCTCGACCTCCCCCGGACGAAGGCCCCGCTCCGCGGTCTCGGCCGCGTCGAGGTAGGCCAGGAACGCCGACAAGGTCGGCGCCTCACCGGACGCGGCGAACTCGGCGACGACATCGAGGAAGCGGTCCAGGTTGGCACGGCCGCCGGGCCCGACGCGGGCCGCCACCTCCACGTCGAGGCCGAGGGTCCGCTCCACGTCGTGGACGAGGTCCGGCAGCGGCTGACCGACCCGTCGCCGGAGGGCTCGAAGCTCCCCGGACAGCATGGCGAGCCGACGCCCGCCGTCGGCGGAGAACCAGCCGTCCCGCGGCAGGGAGTCGAGTGCGTCGACGATGCTGCGGTCGTCGACCTCGTCGGGGTCGGCGTCGGCTGCGTGATCACCACGAAGGATGATGCGCGACCAGCGTGCGAGGGCCTCGAGGTCGCGCGGACCGATGCGCCACCGTGCGCCGGTGAGCAGGCGCATGAGGGCGTCGCCGCGAGCGGGGTCGGCGATCACACGCAGCGTCGCGACGATGTCGCCGACCTCGGGCGTGGCGAGCAACCCACCGACACCGACGACCTGCACCGGCAGGCCGGCGACCCGCAACGCCGCCTCGATCCGCGGGATCTGCGAGCGGTTGCGGACGAGCACGGCGGCCGAGCGCCCCTCGGGCGACGCGTCCCAGAACCCCCGGGCCCGGCGGGCGATGTCGGCGGCCTCGTCGTCGACGGTGAGGTGGAGCGACACGACGACATCGCCGCCGGCCTGGCCGTCGGACGACGTGAGTACCGGTACGTCGAGACCCTCGGCCCGCAGCGGTTCGGCCAGCCGGTTGGCCACCGCCAGGATCCGATCGCCGTTGCGGAAGCTCGTGGTCAACGCGCTCTGCCCCGCGTCGTCGCCGGCGCGGGTGCGGAACTGGCGGCGGAAGGCTGTCAGCGTGCCGGCGCTGGCTCCCCGCCACCCGTAGATCGACTGACACGGGTCGCCGACCGCGGTGACCGGGTGCCCTCCGCCGAACAGTGCACGAAGCAGCACCAGTTGGGCATGGCTGGTGTCCTGGTACTCGTCGAGCAGGACGACGGAGAACCGCTCGCGCTCGCCCGCTCCGACCTCCGCGAACTCGACCGCGAGCCGGGCGGCCAGCTCCGCCTGGTCGCCGAAGTCGACGACCTCGTTGGCTCGCTTGAGGGAGCGGAACGCGTCGACGAGCGGCACCAACTGCGCCCTGGCGTCCTGGACCGCCAGGGCATCGCGGACCTCCTGGTAGTACGGCCCACGCATGCGGGGGACCGCCGGCAACGCGTCGGCGTCGGCGCGCAGCCCACGGGCGAGTTCGGCCAGCCGGGACGGGTCGACCATGTGCCCGGACAGGTCGCCGTGCAGCGCGAGCACCTGCTCGGCGACGGTGGACGGCGCGTGGGTGACGTGGTCCATCTCGCCGGCGTAAGCCTCGACCACCCGGGTCGCGTACTGCCACGCCACGGCCTCCGTGACCAGCCGCGCGGCGGGTTCGCGGCCGAGCCGCAGCGCGTGCTCACCGACGATGCGTCCAGCCAGCGCGTCGTAGGTGACCACCGTGGGCTCGCCGTCGAGGACGGTCGGGTCTGCCGCGAGGGCGGCGTCGAGCACGCCCCGGGCGGCCAGCTGGCCGAGGCGGCGGCGGATCCGGGCCGCCAGCTCACGGGCGGCCTTACGGGTGAAGGTGAGCCCGAGCACCTGCTCGGGCCGGACCTGACCGGAGGCGACCAGCCAGACCACCCGGGCAGCCATCGTCTCGGTCTTGCCCGACCCGGCTCCGGCGACCACGACACCCGGGGCGAGCGGTGCCGCGATGACCGCCGCCTGCTCGGCCGTGGGCGGCGGCTGCCCCAGCCGTACGGCCAGCTGCGCCGGGGTGAGGATCACGGCGTCACCTGTGCGCCTTCGGGATGGGCCGGACACGAGGGCCGGGCGGGGCAGAAGCCGCACCAGGTGGTGCGCTCGGCCCGGAAGACCGCGCCGGCCATGCCCTCGGCCGTACGGGCGAGCAGGTCGCCGGCCCAGCCGGGATCGGCCGCCTCGGCCAGCGGAGCCTGGGCCTGCTCGCGCGCGGCGCCCTTGGTGGCGCCCAGCTGCACCAGGCTCGCACCACCGGACCGGCGCTCGGCGCCGGCCGCCTCGCCGAACGCCCCGTGCTCGACGGCGAGCTGGTAGGCGGCGAGCTGGGGGTGGACCGCGAGGTCGTCGTCCCTGACGGCGGACCTGCCGGTCTTGAGGTCGACGACGACCAGGCGGCCCCTCTCGTCGCGCTCGAGCCGGTCGACGCGGCCCACCAGGCGAGCTCGCCCGATCTCCACCTCGAACGGCGCCTCGGCTGCGACCACGACCCTGGGGTTGGCGGCCAGCCATCGCCCGAGCCGCTCGACCATGGGCCGGACCCGGTCGTGCTCGCGGCGGCCCACCCACCCGTCGCCGAGGCCGAGGCCGGGCCAGCGGTGCTCGAACTCCTCGAGCAGCCGCACCTCGGACCAGTCGTGCGTTGCCGCCTGCTCGGCGAGGTCGTGGACCAAGGCGCCGACACCGGCGCGCGTGGTGTCGGTGTCGGTGGCACCGCACGCCTTGAGCAGCCAGCGCAGCTCGCAGCGGTCGAACTCGTCGACCTTGGACGGCGAGATCCGGACGGTTTCGCCGGGATCGCGCAGTGGAGCCGGGTCGGAGACCGCCCCCAGGCCGTACCACCGGCCGGGGGCGGCGCCGCGTACACCGGCCGCGGACAGGCGCGCGAGCTGTCGGGCTGCACCCCGCCGCCGCGTGAGGTCCGCCAAGGGGTCGCACACCACGCGGCGCAGGTCGGCGACCACCGACGGGAGGTCGAGGCCCCTGGGTACCCGCTCGATCGGGCGGTCTCCGGTCGTGTGCGTCGCGAGCGGGTCGAGATCGTCGAGGAAACGCGAGGGCTGCGTGTCCTCGGCGGCGACAGCGGTGACCAGCAGCGTTCGCCGGCCCCGCGACGCGGCGACGTAGAACAGCCGCCGCTCCTCGGCCAGCCGCGCGCTCTGCCGGGCGACCGGCGAGTCCGGCCGGCCGGCGACGAGGTCGACGAGGGTCTCGGTACCGAGCAGGCCGCCGCGCACGCGCAGATCGGGCCAGACCCCCTCCTGCACGCCGGTCACGGCGACCACGTCCCACTCCAGCCCCTTGGCAGCGTGGGCGGTCATGAGCTGGACGGCCGCGCCGGCGGGCCCGCTGACGGACAGCGTGTCGGCCGGGATCTGCTGCCCCCGCAGGTGCTCGAGGAAGCCGGCCGGGCCCTCTCCGGGCAGGCGGTCGACGAACCGGGCGACGGCCTCGAACAAGGCCACGACGGCATCGAGGTCGCGGTCGGCCGACGATGCGGCCGGTCCGCCGGCCAACGCGGTCGTGGACCACCGGGCGGACAGGCCGGTCGCGGACCACACCGCCCACAGCACGTCCTCGGCGGTGACGCCGGCCCTGCCCGCCGCCGCACGGGCGGCATCGACCAGCCCGGCCATGCGGACGGCCGGCGCGACCGCTCCGGGGTGCATCGGGGTCAGGACGTCGGGGCGTTCGAGCGCTTCGACGAGCAGATCGGCGGACGTGCGGCTGCCTCCTGCGGCGAGCTCGTGGGAGCGCATCTCCTGCCGCAGGCGCCGGAGAGCGAGCGGGTCGGCCCCTCCCATCGGGCCTGTGATCAACGAGAACGCGAGGTCGGGGTCGAGCGGCCTGCCGGTGGCCACCGCCAGCAGGTCGAGCAACGCCCGGACCGGTGGCTGGTCGACCAACGGCACCTCGTCGATCCGCACCGCCACCGGCACGCCGGCTCCGGCCAGCCCGCGGCGCAGCACAGGCAACGTCGCAGCCGTGCGTACCAGGACCGCCATCGACCCCCAGGGCACACCACCGAGCAGGTGTGCCTCCCTCAGCCGGCCCGCGACGAACGCCGCCTCCTGGCTCGCGCTGGACAGGACGTGCACGGACACCTCGCCCGGCGCATCCGGGTCGCCCGGTGTCAGGACGCGGTGACCGTGCGGGCCGCCCATCCGGGCGGCGACCCGGCGGGTCGCCGCGAGCAGGACCGGCCCGGATCGGCGTGACACGTCGAGCGCCACGACCCGGGCCGGCGAACCGTCGGCGGCCGGGAACCGGTCGGGGAAGCTGCGGATGCCTTCGACCTCGGCACCCCGGAACGCGTAGATGGACTGGTCGGGATCGCCGACGACGACCACGTCGCGGCCGCCTCCGGCGAGCAGTGAGAGCAGCTCCTCCTGCGCGGGGTCGGAGTCCTGGTACTCGTCGACGACGACGAACGTGCGGGTGTCGCGCTCGCGGGCGAGCAGCCCCGGGTCGCCGCGCAACAGATCGACCGCCGCCCGGACCAGCTCGGCAGGGTCGTAGGCCGGGGGCTGCCGCAGACCGGTGACCCCGGCGTACTGCCGGGCGAAGCGGGCGACGGCGGTCCAGTCGTCGCGCCGGTCCCGGTGACCGAATGCCGCCAGCCCGTCCGGCCCGACCCCTCGTTCGACCGCCCGCATGAGCAGGTCGCGTAGCTCTTCGGCGAAGCCCCGTGTGGTCAGCGCCGGATGCAGGTGCCGCGGCCAGTACGCGGCGCCCAGCTCCTCGACGTCGCCGTGCAGCAGCTCGCGGATCAACAGGTCCTGTTCGGCGCCGGTGAGCAGCCGTGGCGCCGGTTCACCGCGCAGGACCGCTTCGCGACGGAGAAGGCCGAACGCGTAGGAGTGAAAGGTCCGGGCGAGCGGCTCACGGACGGTGCGGGCCAGCCGCCCGGCGATCCGCTGCCGTAGCTCGTCGGCGGCGCGGCGGCTGAACGTGAGGGCGAGAACGTGTTCGGGATCGACACCGTCGCGCTCGACCCGGTCGACGACCGCCTCCACGAGCGTCGTGGTCTTGCCGGTGCCGGGACCGGCGAGGACCAGCAACGGGCCGCCGCGGTGCTCGACGACCATGCGCTGCGCAGCGTCGAGCGTGGGAGCGGACGCGGGTTCGCGCGGCGTTCTCACCAGTCGGACGTCCGGCCGCTGCACCACACCCCCAAGCGTCGTCGGATCGCGCGACATCCCATCACGCCACGCCGACAGCCGCGGGTGGAGCCGCAGTTGCGCCGGCCGTCGGCTCAACGACCGCGACCTGTTCCGGGGCGCCAGGCGGCGCGCCGGATGTCCACGCGGGTCCCGTCCGAACTCAACGGACACCCTTCCGCGGCCAGTTCGCGCAGTGCGGCGACCTCGTGGCCCGGCGGGAGCCGTCCGGCGGCCGTCACGACCCGCCACCAGGGAACCGCGCCGCCGTACGAGGCCATCACGGCACCGACGAGGCGAGGGCCGCCGCGCGCCAGCGACTCGCCCACCACCTCGGCCACGGCACCGTACGCCATCACCCGCCCGGCCGGAATCCGCTCGACCAGGCTCAGCACGGCCTCGACGTACTCGTCGTCCACGCGGCTATCGTGCCGCCTGGGATCACGCCGCGCGGGCTCTGCTGCACAGTGGCCGGTGCTCGACGCGGCCCGGCGTGGAACGATCGAGGTCGATGGCGGACACCGACGTGGCGGACACGGGGATTCCGGTCCGGGAGATCCCGGTCGAGGAGCCTCCGCTCCCCCGGCGCGCCCGCAGGCCGATGGACATCGTCCGGCTGATCCTCACCGCGGCCGGGGTGGCCGCGATCGTGGGCCTGGCCGTCGTCGCGGCGCAGACGCTGGCCGGGCTCGGCGACGACCTCGAAGAGCTCGGCAGCCACGTGCCGGGCGGGCTCATCCAGATCCTGGCGTGGGCGGCCAGCCTGGTCGGCACGGTCCTGCCGCCCGTGTTGGTCGTCCTCCTCATGGTGCGTGGGCGGGTGCGGACCACGGTGGAGGTCCTCGTCGCCGGTGTCGTCGCAGCGGTCGTCGCCGCGCTGGTCTCCCTCTGGCTGATCAACTCGGCCCCCGAGGTACTCGCCGACGCCTTCGGCACCGCGTCGTTCATGCCGACCGACCCGGCCGAGGTCGTGACCGACGAGCAGGCCGGACCGGTGCCTCCCTACCCCGCCCTGCTCGTCGCGATCACGACCGTGACCGCCTGGCTGGACATGAAACTGGTCCGCCAGGCCGCGCTGTTCGCGATCAGCGCGAGCCTCGCCGTCGGGCTGCTCAACGGCAGTGCCTCGGTCGCGGGCACCGCCCTGGCCGTCGGCATCGGCCACCTCGTCGGCCTCGGCGTTCGGCTGGTCAGCGGACGGCCCTCGACCGCCCCGGACGGGCGCGCGGTGGCGGCCATGCTGCAGGCCGAGCACTACGACGTGCGCAGCGTCCGTGCCGACCAGGTCGACCAGCACCGCCGCTACGTCGTCGAGACCGGGCACGGTCCGCTCGGGGTGCTCGTGCTCGACCGCCAGAACGAGGGCGCCGGCATGCTGGGGCGGCTGATCGCCCAGGTCCGCACCCGGGAGGAGGTGCTGCCCCGCGAGGCCGTCGCCATGCGGGCCGCCCTCGACCAGGCGGCCCTGCTCTCACTGGCGGTCAGCCAGGCCGGTGGGCGGACACCTCGCCTGCGGAAGGCCCTCAAGATCGGCTCCGATGCGGTGGCCCTCGTGTACGACCACGTTCCCGGCCGGCCGCTCGCCGACGTGCCGGCGGACGAGGTCACCGACGGCATGCTGCACGACCTGTGGAGGCAACTGAAGAGGCTGCACGAGAACCAGGTCGCCCACCGGCGGCTGTCCGGGAGGTCCATTCTCGTCGGCGACGACGGCCATGTGTGGCTCCTCAATCCGTCCGGCGGTGAGATCGCCGCACCCGACCTGGCGTCGCGTGTCGACCTGGCCCAAGCGCTGGTTGCGGTGGGCCTGGTGGTGGGACCAGAGCGGGCCGCCGCCACCGCGTTCGACGTTCTCGGACCCGACCGGGTCGCCGCCGCCGTCCCGCTGCTCCAGCCGATCGCGCTCGCCCGCATCACCCGCCGCGGCCTCAGGGGCCGGCGCTCCCTGCTCAGCCAGTTGCGCGACGGTGTGATCGCGCGAGCGGACGTGAAGGAGCCCGAGGTCGTCCGCATCGAGCGGCTCCGCCCGCTGTCCCTGCTGACCGGGCTCGGGGCCGTGGCCGCCGTCTACCTCGTCGGCACCCAACTCGCCGATGCACCACTCGGCTCGCTGGTCGCCGACGTCGAGTGGGCGTGGGTGGGGGTCGCGATCGTGTCGATGGCATCAAGCTTCGTCGGCGCCACCTGGGCGTTGCTCGGGTTCGTTCCGGAGCGGGTGCCGTTCTGGCGCACGTTCTGCGCCCAGGTGTCGCTCGGATTCGTCCGCCTCATCGCGCCGGCGACCGTGGGCAACGCCACGATCAACGTCCGGCTGCTCACCCGGGCCGGCGTGGCCGGACCGCTGGCCGCGGCGAGCGTCGCCGCCAACCAGGTGGGCAATGTCGCGATCTCGGTCCCGCTGATCATCGTCCTCGGCATCGCCACCGGGTCGTCCGCCGCCGCAGGTCTCGAGCCGTCCCCGACCACGCTCGCGATCATCGGTGGTGTCATCCTGCTCGCCGCCCTACTCCTGCTCATGCCGCCGATCAGGAGCCGGGCCCGGGTGCTGTGGACGGAGTTCGCCGAGCGCGGGTTGCCGCGCCTGCTCGACGTGCTCGCCAACCCCCGCAAGCTGGCAGAGGCCGCGGGCGGGATCCTGCTCCAGGCGGCCGCACTGGTCTTCTGCTTCTACGCCTGCCTCCAGGCGCTCGGCGTCGACGTCAACATCGCGGCGCTCGCAGTCGTGCAACTCGTCGGCAACACCGTCGGAACGGCCGTCCCGACCCCGGGCGGCCTGGGTGCCGTCGAGGCGGCACTGACCGCGGGTGTCACGGCGATCGGCGTCGGCAGCGGCGTGGCCGTCTCCGGCGTACTGCTGTTCCGAATCGTGTCGTTCTGGCTGCCGATCGCGCCTGGCTGGATCTTCTGGACCCAGATGCAGAAGCGCGGCCTGCTCTGAGGCAAGCCCTCGGCGGCCCTGGCCTGCCGGGCGGTGAGGTTCAGTAGGACGGCTGGCTGGGGTCGATCTGGTTGACCCAGGCCGCGACGCCCCCGCCCACGTGGACCGCGTCGGCGTACCCCGCGCCCTTGACCACCGCCAGCGCCTCGGCCGAGCGTTGCCCGGACTTGCAGTGCAGGACGACCTGGCGGTCGGACGGGAGCTTCTCCAGAGCGTCCCCGGTGAGGAACTCGCCCTTGGGGATCAGCACCGCACCCGGGATGCGGTTGATCTCGTACTCGTTCGGCTCCCGGACGTCGATCAGCACGAAGTCGCGCTCGCCTCGGTCGCGGGCCGCCAGCCAGTCGGCCAGCGTGCGCACCGAGATGGTCGAGTCGACCGCAGCCTCCGCAGCTTCATCGCTGATCGCACCGCAGAAGGCGTCGTAGTCGATGAGTTCGGTGACCGTCGGGTTCTTGCCGCAGATCGCGCACTCCGGGTCCTTGCGTACGTTGACCGTGCGGTACGACATCTCCAAGGCGTCGTAGACCATCAGCCGGCCCAGTAGCGGATCGCCGACGCCGGTCAACAACTTGATCGCCTCGGTGACCTGGATCGAGCCGACGGACGCGCACAGCACGCCGAGCACGCCGCCCTCGGCGCACGACGGCACCATGCCCGGCGGTGGAGGCTCCGGGTACAGGCACCGGTAGCACGGACCGTGCTCGGCCCAGAACACCGACGCCTGACCGTCGAAGCGGTAGATCGACCCCCAGACGTACGGCTTGCCGAGCAGCACGGCGGCGTCATTGACCATGTACCGGGTGGCGAAGTTGTCGGTGCCGTCGACGATGAGGTCGTAGTCGGAGAAGATGCGCATGACGTTGTCGTTGTCGAGACGCTCTTCGTGCACAACCACGGTCACGTACGGGTTGATCTCGGCGACGCTGGCTTTTGCCGACAGCGCCTTCGGCGTACCGACGTCGGACTGGCCGTGGATCACCTGCCGCTGCAGGTTGGACTCGTCGACCACGTCGAAGTCGACGACGCCCAGCGTGCCCACGCCGGCGGCGGCCAGGTACATGAGCGCGGGCGACCCGAGCCCGCCGGCGCCGATGACGAGCACGCGGGCGTTCTTCAGCCGCTTCTGCCCGGCCATTCCGACATCCGGGATGATCAGGTGCCGGGAGTAGCGCCGGACCTCGTCGACGCTCAGATCTGCGGCCGGCTCGACCAGGGGTGGCAACGACACGTCGTCTCCGTAGCGTGGTTCGGTCTCCACGTCGCCAACGGTGTCACGGGGCTCGGCATTCCCACGGTGGGGTCCACGTCGTGAGACGTGTGGTCCACAGAGGAAGATCGTGGGGCGGCGAGTTCGCAGTAGTCTGATGATCTCGCCCACCCGCAGGAGGCAGGCCATGTCCGACAGCGATATCAGGGCCGACAGCGAGGACATCTGGCCGCCGGAGGGTGCACCCGATCCCGGCGCCGGCGACGCGCCCGA
>JBOGDU010000131.1:0-5800 GCA_050743145.1 Jiangellaceae bacterium
GCCTGCTCGCCAGCGTCCAGGACGTGCCATCATCGCCCGCATGTCGTCTGCGACCACCGTCGTCCTCGTGGCCCGCCGCCACGTCGACTTCGGTCGCGTCCGCAGCATGGTCTGTCGTCCGGCCTGACCGCGCCCGCTGATCCCTCAGCCCGGCGCGTGGTCGCGCCGGCCGGGTCGTCCGTCCCCTTTCCGGACCCACCGCCGTCGTCCGCGTGCCCTGACCCTGCGAGGACGTCGCACCCATGGCAGCAGCTGTCACACCCGCGCCGCGGCGGCGCGGCGAGGGCCAGTGGGCGCTGGGCCACCTCGAGCCTCTCAACCCCAATGAGCGGACCAAGAAGGACGACGACGGCCTGAACGTGCGGGCCCGGATCGAGAACGTCTACAGCCGCCGCGGCTTCGCCAGCATCGACCCGGCCGACCTGCGCGGCCGGTTCCGCTGGTGGGGCCTCTACACCCAGCGCCGTCCCGGCATCCCCGGCGGCCGCACGGCGGTCCTCGAGCCGCACGAGCTCGACGACGAGTACTTCATGATGCGCATCCGCGTCGACGGCGGCCAGCTGTCCACCGACCAGCTCCGGGTGGTCGCCGACGTCTCCACCACGTACGCCCGCGACACCGCCGACGTCACCGACCGGCAGAACATCCAGCTGCACTGGATCCGGGTCGAGGACGTCCCCGCGATCTGGCAGCGGCTCGAAGCGGTGGGGCTCTCCACCACCGAGGCGTGCGGCGACGTTCCCCGCGTGGTGCTGGGCTCTCCCGTCGCCGGCATCTCGGCCGACGAGGTGCTCGACCCCACCTGGGCCATCGATGAGATCGAGCGCCGCTACATCGGCTCACCGGAGTTCTCGAACCTGCCGCGCAAGTTCAAGACCGCGATCAGCGGGCTTCCCGACGTCGTGCACGAGGTCAACGACGTCGCGTTCGTCGGCGTCGTGCACCCCCGGCACGGCGCCGGCCTCGACCTGTGGGTCGGTGGCGGACTGTCCACCAACCCGAAGCTCGCCCAGCGGGTCGGCGCCTGGGTGCCGCTGGACGACGTACCCGCCGTCTGGGCGGGCGTCGTCGGGATCTTCCGCGACTACGGCTACCGGCGGCTGCGCACCCGGGCCCGGCTGAAGTTCCTCGTCGACGACTGGGGCGTCGAGCGGTTCCGCCACGTGCTGGAGACCGAGTACCTGCATCGCCGCCTGCTCGACGGCCCGCCTCCCCCGGTGCCGGCGCAGCCCTACGACCACGTCGGCGTCCACCCGCAGAAGGACGGCCGGTTCTACGTCGGCGTGGCACCGCTGGTGGGCCGCGTGTCGGGGACGCTGCTCGGCAAGCTCGCCGACACGGTCGAGGCGCACGGCTCCACCCGGCTGCGCACGACCCCGCATCAGAAGCTGGTGATCCTCGACGTCGAGCCCGACCAGGTCGAGCCGCTGGTCGAGACGCTCGGCGGGCTCGGCCTGCAGGCACGGCCGAGCGTCTTCCGCCGCCACACGATGGCCTGCACCGGGCTCGAGTTCTGCAAGCTCGCGATCGTCGAGACCAAGGGTCTCGCGGCCGCGACCGTGGCTGAGCTCGACGACCGGCTGGCCGATGTCGCGGACCGGCTCGACTCCCCCATCACGCTCAACGTCAACGGCTGCCCGAACTCGTGCGCCCGGATCCAGGTCGCCGACATCGGACTCAAGGGTCAGCTCGTCAGCGGCGAGGACGGCTTCCAGGTGCACCTCGGCGGCGGGCTCGGGCTCGACGCCGGATTCGGGCGCAAGCTGCGCGGCCTCAAGGTCACCGCCGCGGACCTGCCCGACTACGTCGAACGGATCGTGCGGCGCTACCTCGATGGCCGCGAGCCGGGCGAGCGGTTCGCCCAGTGGGCCGCACGTGCCTCCGAGGAGGCCCTGCAGTGAGCGAGACACGCGCCGTCGTGCAGCATTGCCCGTTCTGCGCCGAGGAGAACCTCCACCCGGTCGAGCAGCACGGCGGCTGGGAGTGCCGCTCGTGCCTGCGGGTCTTCGCCGTCAAGGTCCTGGGACTCGCGCCCGAGGTCGCCCGACTCGCCGGTCCCGTCGATCCAGGGAGCCGCTCGTGACGATCACTGTCACCGCCGGCCTCGAGGCGCTCGCCCTCGACGCCGCGCACAACCTGGAGCGCGCGAGCGCCGAGGAGATCGTCCGATGGGCGGCGGACACCTTCGGCGACCGGTTCGCCGTGACGGCGTCGATGGCCGACGGCGTGCTCTCGCACCTGGCCGGCCAGGCGGTGCCGGGCGTGACCGTCCTGTTCCTCGACACCGGCTACCACTTTCCCGAGACGCTGGGAACCCGCGACGCCGTCGCCGCCACCTACCCGGTGACCGTCGAGACCGTCACGCACCCGCTTCGGGTGATCGAGCACGAGGCCGAGTACGGGCGTCTCTACGAGATCGACCCCGACCTGTGCTGCGCGATCCGCAAGGTCTGGCCACTGGACCGGGCGCTGGCCCCGTACGACGCGTGGGCCGGTGGGGTGCGCCGGGCCGAAGGTCGGTCGCGCGCCGACACCGCCGTGGTCGCGTGGGACACGAAGCGCCGGAAGGTCAAGGTCAGCCCTCTCGCCTCGTGGACCGACGAGCAGGTCGACGCCTACATCGCCGAACACGGCATCCTGGTGAACCCGCTGCGCGAGCTCGGCTACGGCTCCATCGGTTGCGCGCCGTGCACCCGTCCGGTCGCACCGGGCGAGGATCCCCGAGCCGGGCGCTGGGCCGGCCTGGCCAAGACCGAGTGCGGGATCCACTGATGAACCCGCTACCGAACCCAGCAGCGGCATGATGAGCGCGCCCGCCTATCCCGTCGTCCTCGACGTCTCCGGGCGCCGGGTGGTCGTGGTCGGCGGCGGCCCGGTGGCCGCTCGTCGGGCAGCACCGTTGGCCGATGCCGGTGCCGACCTCGTCATCGTCACACCGTTCCTGTGCGAGCCGTTGGCCGACCTGGTCGCGTCCGAGCGGGCGACCTGGCGTCCCCGCGACTACGACGACGGCGACCTCGACGGCGCCTGGCTGGTCCACACGGCGACCGGCGACCGTTCGACCGACGCCGCCGTCGCAGCCGCTGCGCAGGCCGCCCGGGTCTGGTGCGTGCGGGCGGACGACGCCGGCGCGTCCAGCGCATGGACGCCGGCAGTCGCACGGCTGGGCGACGTTCTCCTCGCCGTCAGCGGCGGCGGCGACCCGCGGCGGGCCGGCCGGCTGCGCGACGCCGTCCAGACGGCACTCGAGACGGGCTCGCTGCCGATCAGGCGAAACCGCCGCGGCGCCGGTTCCGTCACGCTGGTCGGCGGCGGTCCGGGCGATCCTGGGCTGATCACCACACGGGGCCGTCAGGTGCTGGCCCAGGCCGACGTCGTCGTCGTCGACCGGCTCGCGCCGCGCGCCCTGCTCCACGAGCTCGATGCGGACGTCGAGGTGGTCGACGTCGGCAAGACACCGGGGCACCATCCGGTGACCCAGGACGAGATCAACCGGATCCTCGTCGAGCATGCGCGGGCCGGCCGCCGGGTGGTCCGGCTCAAGGGCGGCGACCCGTTCGTCCTCGGCCGCGGCGGCGAGGAGGTCGCCGCATGCCGCGAGGCCGGCGTGCCGGTCGAGGTGGTCCCGGGCGTGACCAGCGCGGTCTCGGTGCCGGCGGCCGTCGGCATCCCCGTCACACATCGCGGGTTAGCCAGGCAGTTCACGGTCGTGTCGGGGCACGACGGTCTCGACTGGCCCGCACTGGCCCGCCTCGAGGGCACGCTCGTGCTGCTCATGGGCGTCAGCCTGCTCCGCGAGTCGGCACGGCACCTCGTCGCGCACGGACGCGACCCGGCGACGCCTGCGGCCGTCGTGGAGGACGGCCACGGCGCCCGCCAGCGGCTGACGGTGGGAACGTTGGCGACCATCGCCGACATCGCGGCCGAGCGCGGGGTGCGTCCACCCGCCGTGATCGTGGTGGGCGACGTGGTCCGGCTCGCAAGCCGCGTCAATTCCCCATGATCATGTCGAGTTTGCCGCCCTCCCGGTACGCAAAGTCGACATGATCATGGGGATGGTGAGGGGCTCAGGTGGCGGCGAGGCGCTTGCGCTCGACCTCGACGTCGTAGTCAGCCGTCGGCCAGTCCAGCCCCAGGCCGTCGAGGTGCTCGATCAGCACCTTGGTGATCGCCCAGTTGCGGTACCACTTCCGGTCCGCCGGCACGATGTGCCAGGGCGCCTCCTCGATGTTGCACCGCTCGAGAGCGATCTCGTACGCCTGCCGGTAGTCGTCCCACAGCAGCCGCTCGTCGACGTCGCCCGGGTTGTATTTCCAGTGCTTGGTGGGATCGTCCAGGCGCGCCATCAGACGCGCCTTCTGCTCGTCGTGGGAGATATGAAGCATGACCTTGACGAGGTCGCAGCCGGAGGCGACCAGCTTCGACTCGAAGTCGTTGATCGCCGCGTAGCGCCGCTCGATCGTCGCGGGGGTGGCCAATGACCGGACCCGCGCGATGAGCACGTCCTCGTAGTGGCTGCGGTCGAAGACGCCGACCTCGCCGGCTGCGGGCAGGTCCTGACGGATTCGCCACAGGAAGCCGCGCTTCCGCTCCTCCGGCGTCGGAGCCTTGAACGACTTGATGCGCACGCCCTGCGGATCCATGAGGCCCACGGCGTGGCGCATCGTGCCGCCCTTGCCGGAGGTGTCCATTCCCTGCAGGACCAGCAGCAACCGTCGCCTCCCACCCGTGCGACCGTGCGCGAACAGGCGCTCCTGAAGGTCGGAGATCACCGGCGCAAGCACGGCGAGCTCCTGCTTCCCGGCGACCTTGTCGCCGTCGAAGCCCGGGGTGGCACGCGCGTCGTGGGTGGTGAGGTCGACCGGTCCGGACGGCAGCCGCACGAGGTCCGAGACACGCGGCGCGGCCTGCTTGCTCGTGTCCCCGCGCTTCTTCTTCGCCATGCTCCCGGCTCCTCCCGCCCGACGATCACCTGCAGGCTAGCGGGGTACGCCTCCGGCGGCATCGCGTCAGCCCGGACGGGCGCGCCGCCATCCGCTGCGAGTACGACTCTGGTGGGATCGCACCGTGCAGCAGATCTTTCCCGAGCCGGCGCAATTAGATCACGACGCCCTCGTCGAGGCGTACGCATACCCCGACAGCGGCGGGAAGCCGTACGTACGGGCGAACATGGTGATCAGCCTCGACGGATCGGCGCAGGGTCCGGACGGGCGGTCCGGCACGCTGTCCTCGCCGCCGGACAAACGTGTCTTCGGCATGCTGCGGGGTCTGGCCGACGTCATCCTCGTCGGCGCGAGCACGGCTCGGGTGGAGTCATACGGCAAGGCGGAGCCCAGGCCTGACGTCGCGGAACTGCGTGCCCGCCTCGGCCAGCGCCCGACGCCGCCGATCGCCGTCGTCAGCAGCCGGCTCGACCTCGAGCCCGACGGTCCGTTGTTCACGGGACCCGGCGAACCCACGCTCGTCCTGACGTCCCGAAGCGCCCCACAGCCACGGCGGGCGGCGTTGGCCACGGTCACCGAAGTCGTCGCCCTCGGTGCCCAACGGGTCGACCTTGCCCAGGCGCTCGCCGAGCTCGCGGAACGCGGGCTGTCGCGGGTGCTGTGCGAGGGCGGCCCGCACCTGCTCGGCCAGCTCGCCACGGCAGGGCTGCTCGACGAGCTGTGCCTCACCGTGAGCCCGCGACTCCGTGGCGGGGACGCCCTTCGGGCCCTGGAAGGCCCACTGGTGACCGACGGGTCGATGGATCTGGTGCACGTCATCGAGGAGGACGGCACGCTGTTGACCCGCTGGCGTCGAC
>JBOGDU010000132.1:0-15931 GCA_050743145.1 Jiangellaceae bacterium
GCGAGACGCTGCTTGATCCCCATGGCTGGAAGGCTCTGGAAGCAGTGAAGTTCGCCGGCAGCTTCGAGGGCCAGACGACGTTCGCGGTCGGTGTCGAAGCCCGGGTACCCTTCCGCGTCTACACGCTGCCGGACGACGCCGTGACCCATGTCGTTCTCGACATCGCGCACGGCGAGGGCTAAGAGCCAGTCCGGTATGGCTTGAGCCCGGCAATGCCGAGGTCGGCGAATTCACAAGGGTGTAACCCGTGGTGGAACTCCTACGGGTCAGATCGACTCTTTCGCCGGGCTCCCCGTCCCGGGTGAATGCGTAGACGATCGCGACGCGATCCGGTCCTGCCACCGCCAGGTGTCGATCGACTGGGCGCTGTTGCCCAATCGCGAGCGACATCGGCGACCGGCCTACCCGCGTCCACCAGGTCGAGCACCCTCCGCCGGAACTCCGGCGGATACCCACGCCTGCCCACACAGCCCTCCCGAAAGGGTCAGGTGGCCAAGATTCCAGCTACCCGACTCCACAGAACGCGGGCTCACCACTCCGATCCGTGAGGATGTGGAGTCATGCCAGCAGTGAGGTTTTCGCCGGAGCAGCGGGCGAAGGGCGGTGCGGCTGGTTGTGGAGGCGGCGTCGCAGTACGGCTCGCAGTGGACGGCGATCGAGTCGGTCGCGGCCAAGATCGGTGCGTCCGGTCCATTGCATGAGACGGGGGGTTGCGTCACCGAGGATCACCTGGTAGAAGTGCCGACGCCGGATTGACAAAGGTTAGAAACCTTAGGTCATTCGGGTGGTCACGGGAGCACGAGGTATCGCTACCTCGTGCTCCGCAGGCTAGGGGTGGCGCCTGCCCGCTCCGCGGACGGAAAGAGTTGTTATGCGCGGAGGACGGGCATGCGTTGCCGCTCTGGTCGGTCTGGTTCTGGCGGTTGGTTCCATCACGCCTGGTGCGGCAGCGGCTCAGCAAGAGAATGCGGGGCAGTCGACGGCCGAGCTCACCGCTGGGCCGGATCTTTCCCAGCTGGCCGACGCCGGGCAGCAGTTGGCGGCCGAGCAGGACTCGTCGACCGATGGCATGGCGCTGCCCGTCGACGAAGCAGTCCCGACCGGGACGGCGGCCCCGGCGAGCCGGGTCCAGGAGTTGGTCGACGAGCGAACGGCGACCACCAAGTCGTTCCTTCTGTCGGACGGACGCGTCGAGGTAGAGTTCTCGGGAAGTCCGGTGCATTACCCGGACGCACAGGGCCGGTGGCAGGACATCGACACGCGCGTGAAGCAATCGACCCGATCTGGCTTCGCGTACGGCACCGAGAAGAACTCCTTCGCCAGCCTGTTCGGCGCCAAGACTGGTCAGTTGATGCGCTTGGAGACCGGTGGACACTCGATCACGCTGGGTGTGCCGGGCACGGACAGGCAGGCCACCCCAAAGGTCAACGGCGACTCGATTACGTACCCGGACGTGTTCGGCGACGCCGACTTGGCGTACACGGTCGGCTCTGAGGTTCTCAAGGAGGAGATCATCCTCCCGAGTGCCCCGGACGATCCCACGTACACGTTCACGCTCAAGCTCGGCGGCGTCGAGGCCACGCAGGAGCCGGATGGCTCGATCAGCTTCTATCGCAAGGGCGGCAGTGACCTGCCTGTGTTCACGATGCCGAAGCCGTACATGGTGGACAGCCGTGAGGACGCCGCATCCCCGTACGGCAGGGCCTTCAGCGACAAGGTCACGCAGACCGTCGAGCAGCGGGGTGCGGAGTTCACCATCACTGTGAAAGCCGACGCACAGTGGCTGCAGAGTGCGGATCGCGAATACCCGGTGGTCATCGATCCGACGATCGCGATCGTGCCGAATCCGGCGAGCGCCCAGGATGCGATGATCCTTTCCGAAAGCCCGACGACCAACTACGGCAGTGACTGGAAGCTGTCGGTCGGGACGTCGGCCACGGGCCAGGTCCGGTCGCTGCTGAAGTTCGACCTGTCGAAGATTCCCGCCGGCACCACGATCGACTCGGCACAGCTGAAGCTGTACTACGACCAGATACACACGAATAACGCCAACGACGTCACGATCGAGGCCCGCCGGGTGACCGCGCCATGGAGCGAAAACACCGTCACCTGGAACCTGATCAACAGCGCCTACGGCGAGATCGGGTACAACGAGGAGCTAGTCGACAACAGCGACACTGCGAAGGTTGCGGTGACCGGCTCCTGGCCGACCGTGACGTCGGCGAGCGCGGTTAAAGGTGGATACGCGTACAACAACGACGCCACGACCGGGCATACGTTCACGTGGGTTCCCAAGCTGACCGAAACAGGCACCTACGCGGTCTCGGCGCACTACTTGCCGGGCACCGATCGCCCCACCGCGGCGCCGTACACCGTCCACTACAACGGCGGGTCGACGCCGAAGTCGGTGAACCAGACGACGGGTTCCGGCGGCGTGTGGGCTTCGTTGGGTACGTATTCGTTCCTCGCGGGCAGCACTCACAAGGTCGTGCTCGGCGACGTGGCGAGCAAGCGGACGATCGCGGACGCGGTGAAGTTCGTCAAATCCGGCACCGCGGTGAAGCAGATCGGCAAGACCAGCCTGTGGCACACCTTCAGCGTGCGCAGCACCGTGCAGGCCTGGCTGGACGGCACCCAACTGAACCACGGCTTCATGCTCAAGGCGGCCGACGAGACGCTCGGAAAGGGTGGCCCGCGCTACGAGGCCAGCGAGTACCTCTACAACGACGAGACCGCGATCCGGCCGAAGCTCGTGCTCACCTACGGCAGCCCCGGAGTGACACTGAACCCGCCACGCAAGATCTTCGCGACAGGTGCGCAGCTGACCTGGAGCACCTACGTCGACCCGTCAACGAGCACAGCCGACAATCTGGTCGAGTACCAGGTCCACCGGGCGACCACACAGCACTTTACGCCAACCGCAGCCACGCTGGTGGCGCCGGTGAAAGCGGGGACGACCACCTTCACCGACACCACCGGGGTTCCGACACCGGCCGACGCCCCTGAGGACATCAGCCAAGACGACGAACTCGGCGGCTTCTACTACTACATGGTCGCGGTGAAGCGGCAGGACGGGCAGATCGTCCCGTCGACGTCGCAGCTGGCCCGCCTCCCGAAGGCCGGCCGAGTACTGCAGATCCTGCAGCCGGACGCCGAGGACACCACCGTCTCCTCAGCCAAACCGACCACCAACCTCAACGTTCCCGAGGGCCAGAACTGGCTCATGGTCGGGAACAACACCTCGACCTACGGGGACACCCGGGTACTGGTGCGCTTCGGCGACCTGAGCGCCATCCCGACCAACGCCAAGGTCGTCGACGTCGACCTGCAGCTGTGGAAGGCACACAGCTTCGGCAGCGGCGCGATATTCGACGTGCACCCGCTGACCCGTGCGTTCAACGAGACGCAGGCGACGTGGAACAACGCCACGTCGACGACCGCGTGGACGAAGCCAGGCGGCGACTTCGGCGCGATGGACGACTACGTCCCCGCGATGAGCGAGGACCCCAAGCGACACACCTGGTGGATCGACGAGACGCTGGTGCAGAACTGGGTGAAGAGCACCAGCCCCAACTACGGATTCCTCATCAAGACCAGGGACGAGGTCGCGTCGCAGCAACGCTCACTGTTTCTATCCGGCGAGGCGGCCGAGCCCGAGCTGCGCCCCCAGCTGGTGGTGCAGTACCTCGAGCAGTCGGCGGAAAACACCTACTACGCGCCGTACACGCCGGCTCGGATGATCCCCGGCGACCAGTACCCGGTGGATGTGACGATCAGCAACCCGACGTCCACCGCGTGGTCGTCCGCCACCTGGGAGCTGACCTACCGGTGGTCCCTGCCCGACGGCACGGACGCGACGACCTCCGGCAACCAGGTCAAGACGCCGCTGCCGGCGACCATCAATAGTGGCGGCGTGCTCAAGGTGCCGGCGCTGGTGAAGACGCCGATCCAGTCCGGCGCCGGAAACAAGCGGGAGGCCTTCGTCCTCTCCTGGGAGCTGCGCAACAAGACCACCGGGCAGTGGCTGTCGCAGACCGTGCCCGCAATCGGGCCGCTCATCCAGAACGTGACGGTCGAGGACCCGACCTCCGACCTGCTCGGCCTGGAGCAGTTCTACCAGTACGTCGGCGAGAACACCGGTGCCGGCACCGCGCTCATGGTCAACCAGTACGACGGCAACGTGGTGTGGAACTACGACGCGCTGACGAACCCGTCGCGCGGCCCCGCGACGTTCGTCCGGATGACCTACAACAGCTTCGACACCTCGAACGCGGCGATGGGCTACGGCTGGTCGTTGCAGACATCCACGCTGCACCGACTCGGCACCCCCCTCGTGCTGCACCCGCCGGGCCAGCAGTATCCGACCGAGGTCACGCTGACCGACGGGGACGGCACCGGCCACATCTTCTCGCTGAACAAGAACGGCAGCACCGACCCGACCGCATGGACCTACGACAAGCCGGCAGGCATCCATCTCTACCTGCAGAAGACCGGGCGCACCGACGAGCGGCAGTGGGTGATGACCCAGCCGGATCGCACCCAGTTCTTCTACGACGGCGAAGGCTACGTCTCAGCGATCCGCGACAAGAACGGCAACGAGCTGCTGTTCACCTACGAGCAGCGCAAGTCCAACAACAAACCGGTCAAGTTCCTGCGGTACATCACCGACGCCGAAGGCCGGCAAACCCTCACGCTGGACTACTACGAGAAGGGCCAGGCGTACAACTACTTCGACGACGCCGGCACCAGGCTGTCCGGAACGAACCTGACCAACCCCAAGATCATCGACCAGGTCGAGTCGATCGTCGACATCTCCGGCCGCACGCTAGCCCTCACCTACAGCGACAAGGGGCTGATGCGGGAGCTAGTCGACGGCGCCGGCACGGCTGGTGCCAAGACGTTCCTGTTCACCTACGAGGCGGCCAACACCAACAAGAACACCAAGCTGGTCCGAGTTACCGACCCGCGCGGACACTCGACAACGTTGACCTACTACGACGCGCCGACCGACCCCAAGGACAAATGGCGGGTCCAGAAGATCACCGACCGACTCGGAAAGGACACCGCCTTCTCCTACGTTGACCCGGACGGCCAGGCCGGGTCGGTCATCGAGTCGACAGCGACTGATGCGCTGAACCACCAGACGAAGTACCGCATGGACGGGTATGGCCGCCCCGACCAGATTGTGAACGCGAAGAACGAGACGACCAAGCTGCACTGGGACGCAGATAACAACGTGGACCGCCTGGAGGAGCCGAACGGCGCGGTCTTCACGTGGACCTACGACCAGAAGACCGGCTACCCCACTGAGGTCCGCAACGCCGAGGCGAACGCCAACGGATATCCAGGCACCAGGCTGGGCTACCAGACTTCCCTGAACGGCTATGTCGCCGAAGTGGTCACCAAGACGACATCGACCGGCCGGACCTGGGTCTTCGGCTATGACACCCTCGGCAACCTCAAGACGGTGACCGACCCGAAAGGCATCGCGACCACCGCCGTGCCCGACGACTACCAGACGCTCCACGACTACGACTCGTTCGGCCGGCTCACGAAGACGACGGACGCGAACGGCAACGTCAGCAACTACTCGGACTACCACGTCGTCGGATACCCGCAGAAGATCACGGACGCGCTGAGTAACGCCACGACCTATGGCTACGACGTGCGTGGCAACGTCCTCGGTGTCACCGACGCCAACGGCAAGACCACAACGCAGACCTACGACGTGTTCGGTCGGCCGCTGGAGAACAAGGTGCCTGTCGACCAGACGGCCGGCAGGTATGTCACGACGCCAGCGCCGACGTACGACAAGAACGACAACGTCACGGTCTCCACCGCCGCCAATGGCGCGGTGACGACCAACGTCTATGACGACGCGGACCAGCTGACCTCATCCAGCGCGCCGAAGGACACGGCCACCGGCCCGGAACGCAAGACCGCACTGACCTACGACGCCGTGGGCAACGTCAAAACGGTCACCGAGCCGCTGGGCACGCTGAGCACTGGTGATCCGAACGACTACGTCACCTCCTACGGGTACGACGCGATCGACCAGCTGACCGACGTGACCAACGCGCTCGGCCACCGGATCACGTACAGCTTCGACAACGCCGGCAACATCGTCACGATCGTCGACCCGCGCAAGAACGCCACCGCGGACCCGAACGACTTCACCGAGAAGCGCACGTACGACCGCAACCACGCCCCGCGGACGGTCATCGACGCAGGTGGTAACACGACCACCACCGACTACGACCGCGACGGCAACGTCGTCGCCACGACGGACGCGGCAGGCAACAAGACCGAGCTGACCCTTGACGAGCGGGCGAAAGTCACGGCGACGAAGGTGCCGCACACCGGAAGCGGCACCAACATCACCTACCGCATCACCGGCTACGAATACGACGAGGTGGGCAACCGGACCAAAGTGATCACGCCCCGCGGCGTCGACACCACGAACGACCCGGACGACTTCGCCGAGACGCTGGTCTACGACCAGCTCAACCGGGTGAAGGAGCGCGTCCTCCCCTACGACCGGGACGACGCTCGCTACAACACACCGGACAAGATCACGTTCAGCTACGACAAGGTGAGCCGGCTCACGGTGGTGTCGGCACCACCGTCGCAGGGCCAGACCGTGCGCAACGACACCGCATACAGCCATTTCGACAACGGCTGGGTACAGACGAGCACCGACCCGTGGGACATCGTCACCGCATACGACTACAACGAGTTGGGCCAGCAGACGGCGCGGACGGTGACCAGCGCCGGCGGGTCGTCCAGCCGCACCATGACCTGGGGCTACTACCCAGACGGAAAGCTGAAGTCCCGTGCCGACGACGGAGTGCCGGTCGGCAAGCAGGTGGTACTGGTCGACGACTCCGACACGCAGAACACGGCCAGCACCGGGACGTGGACGGCCGGGTCCGGGGGTTATGGCATCGGGCACCGTATGCACGCGGCGGGTGCTGGTAGCGACGCGTTCACGTGGAAGCTGAACATCCCTGCTGACGGCACCTATCAGGTATTCGCCCGATACCCCGCCGTATCAGGAGCGGCTACCGCGGCCACCTACACCGTGACCCACAACGGCGGGTCGACGCCGAAGACCGTCAACCAGACGACCGCGGCCAACACCTGGGTGAGCCTCGGCACCTTCAGCTTCACCGAAGGCAACACCCGCACCGTGTCGCTGGCGCAATCCACAACAGGCGTGGTGGCAGCCGACGCGGTCAAACTGGTGCGCGACAACAGCGCCGACGCCGATGGTGAGAAGAAGGACTTCACCTACACCTACGACGCCAACGGCAACCTGCAGTTGCTGTCCGACGCCAGCTCCGGACGGCGAGTGGACGCGTACGCGATGAGCTACGACGCGCTGAGCCGGCTAAGCAGGGTGGAGGAGAAGGTTGGCGGCTCGGTCGATAAGGCGACGTCGTACACCTACGACGAGAACGGCAACCCGAAAACCCGTACCCACACCGATCAGTACGCGGCGTTCGAGTATGACGTGCGGGATCTGGTGACCCGGGCGAGCAACGGGGAATCGGCGACGGACCCGTCCATGCAGGTGTCCACGTTCGGCTACAACGTACGCGCCGAGCTGGCGCGGGAGACCAAGCCCAACGGCAACACCGTGGACTTCACGTACTACTTGGATGGGCTGCTGAAGTACCAGGTGGAAAAGAAGTCAGCCGGCACGCTGGTGGCCGAGCACAGCGTCGCCTACGACATGAACGGCAACCGGGTACAGGACGTGTCCCAGACGATGAGCGCCGATGACCATGGCGCCTACTTGGATCGGACCTATGCGTACACGTTCGACCCGCGGGACCGGATCGCCAAGGTGGTCAAGACTGACACGTCTTCCGGGGCGACGCTGGCCACCGAGACCTACGTGCATGACGCGGCGAACAACGTGATCTCGCAGACCCTCAAGAGTGTGACCACCACGTTCAGCTATGACCGCAACCGGCTGGTGACCGCGACGACCGGTGTGGCGATTGCTGGGTACAACTATGACCCGTTCGGCCGGTTGGATACGGTCACCTCGGCTGGACTGGTGTTGGAGCGGTATTCCTACGACGGGTTCGACCGGATCACCGAGTTCGCCGAGATGACCGGCCCGGGCAGCACGGAGACCACCTCCTACCTCTACGACCCGTTGGACCGCAGCGCGTCGCGGACCGAGAACGTGGGCACCGCCACGGAGGAGACCACGGAGTTCGCGTATCTGGGTCTGTCCAACGAGGTGCTGGCCGAGGAGATCGACCAGCAGGTGAGCAGGTCCTACCAGTACTCGCCGTGGGGTCAGCGGCTGTCCCAGATCAAGCACAACGCGGACGGAACCGACGAAGCGTCGTTCTACGGGTACAACGCGCACACCGACGTGGAGGTGCTTACCGACGCTGCCGGGAACAGCAGAGCCACCTATGGCTACACCGCCTACGGCCGCGACGACGACGCCGAGTTCACCGGCGTGGACAAGCCCGGTGCTGGCGGGCCAGGGGCGGAGCCGTACAACGTGTACCGGTTCAACGCCAAGCGCTGGGATGCTGCGTCGGGCAGCTATGACATGGGGTTCCGCGACTACAGCCCAGGGCTGAACCGGTTCCTGTCCCGGGACAGCTACACCGGAGCGCTGGCCGACCTGCAGCTCACCGTCAGCCCGTGGACGGGCAACCGGTACACCTTCGCCGGCGGCAACCCCATCACCGGCATCGAACTCGACGGCCACCGCATTACACAATGCGACGGGCCGTGCACCCAAGAAAATCCCGGACAGTGGGAGAATCCCACCACGGGAGAAATCGAGGGCTCCGCATTCGACATCTCTGTACAATTCATTACTCACGAAATGGTGCGTAACGCTGAAGGCCCGACTGGCTCTTGGCTCACGGTGCTTCATCTCGACAGCCGTTCCTTTGGTGACTTTGCGGGCAACGTGGCTATATTGGATGCGCTCCTGGGGATCCCATACAACGCCACAACCTCTCGGGACGAGGCAGCGCTGGCATTGTGGGGATGGAAGGTCCGGCAAGAGGGAGATTGGGACCACAAGCCAGACATACTGCGTATATTTGATCAGAACAGATATTTCTACATGCGCGTGCCCGGATCTTCCAACGAAAGTTCGGATGCCGAGCAGGCTATCAGCTATGATCTGTGGTCAAATATCCACTACGGATATGTCGGAACGGACGTGGGTTTTTCCGCCGACGTGCTACACGACGGAGCTAAGCTAGCCGACCTACTTGGAAATGATGAAATCTCTCCGTTCGATGTCGTGGCCGTCCAGTTGGGAATTGATCTTCGGTATACATATGAGCCGCAGCAACTAACCGCTTACCACGTTCGCAGTGCGGTAATGAGCCAATTACCAGAGCTTGCGGAAGCTGGTGGTTTCCGGCATGTGCGGCCGTTTATACCGGGTGGCCCAAGGATGGAGTGGTGATCCCCAGCCGGTTGCGCTTGAAGTGTGGGATCGCCGCGGTTGGAGCTGTGCTGATTGTTGCCGGTGGCGGATGCAGCGGTGACAGCGCTGCCCCGAGGCAGCCTGGGGTGTCGGTCAATGATCTGCTGGCTCCGGTCGAGTTCGTGGCGCAGAACTGGCCGGCGGAAGGCTGGGAGTTGTACGACACGGTAGCCCTGCGCCAGCGATTCGCTCGGACCGATGAGGCCATGCGGCGGACATGGTGGGTAGCTAATTCTGGCGGTGGGCTAGAGCAGGTGATCTTGAAGTTTGACAGCCCGGCCGACGCGCAACGCAACTTTGACCGAGATGATCCTCGGTCGTACGACGAGGACTTTCCTCTGCGGGTCGATGAATCTGAGAGTTATCGCAGTATGTCTGCTGAAGAATCCCGACTGTACTGTTTGGGCCAGGAGGGCTCGTCCGAAGCATGCCCGGTCTGGGCCTATTGGGCTAGATACGGCCAGTACATCATGCGGCTGGACCACATAGCCGGGCTGCAGACGACCGACGCGGATATATTCACCCTGCAGCCCGGTATCGGGCTAGACCACTTTCTTGGGTACGTGCGAGCCTTCGATGACTACGTCACGGAAACGTTGACTCCGACAACTCCTACTCCTTCATGACAACGACGGGGATCATGCTTGGCTCATGTGCTTTCTATGGCGAAATTGGCATCGATCTGCTGTGACCCGAGGCCCAGTGGCGGTCATGTCCCACGGAATGGTGTAGCTCATTGTCCGCGTGGGGCTCTGCATTGCTGACTATGCCGGGACGAGTTCGCGGTTGGCTACCTCCTTGTGTTCGTTGGTGGGTGGGTCGGTGAGGGTGGCCATGGATTCTTCCGCGAGGTAGCGGCGGTCACCGGTTTGCCTTTCGTCGTGGGCTTCGACGAGGACGGCGCCGGCTAGGCGGAGCAGCGCCTCGGGTTGGGGAACGTCGGTGCGGCGCTTGATCTCCTTGTTCAGCCGTTCCAGCGGGTTGGTGGACCAGATCTTCTTCCAGTGGCCGGGTGGGAATGCGGTGAAGGCGAGCAGGTCGTCGGCGGCGGCCTCACGCAGCATGGCTTCGATGGGCATGCGTCCGTTTCGCGGCTATCGCGAGGTGCGGTCTGGATGACAAGGGCCGAGGCCCACAGGCGGCGGCAGACTAAATAGGGGAGGCGACGTCATGGGCACAATACTTGCCGATTTCACTCACATCTTCGGTTCGGACGGGCCAGTGCCTCCAGCCGGTGCGACCCAAGTGGCGATGTCTGAGGACTTCAACACGGGGGGATCCGCGGGGAACGGTCCGCCATACTCATGTTCTCGGTAAAACCCGTTGCCAACCCTCCCCAGCCCGCGCAGGGCGTCGTCTATATCAACAATCAAAAGGTCGGCAAGATCCTGTTCACGGAGCATAACGCGTACACGACGCAAACCATCGCCATCCCGGTCGCGTCGAAGTTGCGGCTGAAGGTCGTGGGAACATAGTCGCCGTCCTCCACCCAGAACTGCTGATACGCCTGCCACATAGGCGCGAACGCGATGAATTGACGGACGGTGAACTCTTCATATGCGGAGGTCGTCCTCGTGCCTTTGCGGTTCGGTGTGAAGTTGGTCCGGTCCTCCTTGCCAAAGTAGGCCGTCAAGAGACTGTCGATGAGTGAGCCCACCAACGCTTGAGCGGCTGCGGTGTGACCGCCGTCGAGCGCATCAAGCGCGGCCACGGCGAAGGGGACGTAGGGGGCAACAGGATCCGACTGGCAAGCGAGCACCGCAACGCGACAGTCAGCCGAGATGGCCCCTTCCACCTGCGCCCGACGATCTCCCTCCTCTTGGCAGCACTGTCCGCTCGGATGAGCGCCTCGGCGATGGCGGTACGCGGCACTCCGTAGAGCGCGATGCCGTCCGCCATGACCACCTTCTCCACGTCCTCGAAATACATGCCCTCGATGGCGCGAAGGTTCGGCGGGTAGAAGGACGCCTTCAGTTTCTGCAGAGTCGGCCCAAGGGTCCTGAGCCATGAAGCCTGCTGTGCGGCGACCTGCTGGGTGATCTTCGAAAGCGACTCGCTGAAACCAAAGTCCAGGTTCTTAGTGAGTTGCGCGCTCAACTTGGCGAACTGCGTCTGGTTGGCAGCGTGCATCTTGAAGATGTCGCTGTTGATCACGCCGAACTGCTTCCAAGCGTCCCGCACCGCAAGCACGGGCTTCAACGAGTCGAAGAGCTTAGAATGCTGTGCGCCAAGGCTTAACGCCACCGAGATGTTCTTGAGCGTGGACTCGGGAAGCTTGATCGTCGGCAAGTTGAAGTTGATCTTCGAGGAGAATGACCGTCGCTGGTTCTCCATGGATCGCCGAATCGCGTCACGCTGCTCAGGGGTAGGTTCAGGATCCTCGCTCTCGGGCTCCTCGGGGTGCTCATCCTCAACCACGCTTGCAGGCTACTGGGCACGTCCGCCATGAGTCCCCACCGCCGAAGGGCGAGGGCGGGGCTTTCATCGACAATCGCGCCCCCTGCGACGAGGAGTCCGGTCGGGACACTGCCGAGCTGCGTCTTTCTGGGCGGAAAGATGCACCTCCTCGGGTTCAGCCAGTCGCTCCGGCCGAAAGGACTCACCGGGCACTCGCCATCCAGCCGAGCATGGACTCATGATCTTGGTAGTCACGGGCCCGGTCTGCGAGCGGTTTCCGCTCTCTGCTGTCCGAGCGACGCGGACATGATCGCCTCGGCGGCCTTGCGGGTGCGGTCTTTGGCGGTGGGCCAGAGGTGCGCGTAGGTGTTGAGGGTCGTGGTCGCCTTGGCGTGGCCGAGCGCTGGACGGTGACGACGTCGCACCCGGCCGCGATCAGGCCGGACGCGTGGAAATGCCGCAGGTCATGGAGCTTGATCCCGGACAGGCCAGCGCCGCGGAGCGTCTTGCGCCACCAGTATCCGACGGTGTTCTGATGCGGCGGGTTGTCGTCCTCGCCAGCGAAGAACCACTCCGGCTCTCCGGTGGTACCGAAGTTGGCGACGTGCTGCGCGAGCAGTTCGACCAGGCTGTGGGGGAGTAGACGACTCGCTCGGAGCCGTCATTCGGCGCACGTAGGTCGATCGAGCCGCCGTTCACGCGCTGGACCTGTATACGGATTGTGAGCGGCTTGCGAAGGAAGTCGACATCGCCGAGTTGCAGCGCCGCTGCCTCGCCGAGCCGTGTCCGCGCGCGTGGGCGGGGCCGAGGTCGGCGCGGTCTCGCCCGAAGACCTCGATCCACTGGCGGCGTGCGTCGTCGAGGTTGTCAGCGACGAGGTGGGCGGTGTTGTTCTCCCGGCCGCGCGTCATGGCGGCGACGTACGCGGAGGCGGCGCCGGTGGTCTCGCTGATTGGCCCGCTCTGCGAGCGCTGCGACGAGGATCGCGACTACCGCTCGGCACGCCGGCCGTGGGTGCCGTCGTTGTTGGCCGGCCTCCGCGCCGGCAGAAGCAAATTTGGACATTGCGGTGGTGGTTGGTACTTGGGTACGCAGCTCACTTCATGTCCCGCTCGAAGAAGGACATCGTCGATGCTGCCGTGCGCGAATACATCGACGCCCACCGCGACGAGATCAACGCTGGCATCAAGGCTGCGCTCGGCAAGCTCAATGGCTCCGAGGCCACTGCCGTCTCCGTGATGACCGGCCTCAGTGTCGACGAGCTCGACGACCTCGGCGGTCTTCCGAAGTAGTTCGGCGCCATCCGCCGCGACCGTCGGACCCGTGCCTAGCATTCGCGCATGGCCAAGGTTCCGAACGGCGTACGCCCCACCAGGCGCTCCCTCGCGGACCTGAACGCCCAACTGCCTGACCTCGGCACGCCGTTGGGCGAGATCGAGCACCCCGTTGTGGCGGTTGCCCAGACCGTTCCGGAGCAGCGGGACGGGGGCGGTGCGCAGCGGATCCTGGCGCTCAGCGATCGTTTCTGGTTCAAGGTCGAGACCGGAGACAAGCGGGCAGTGGTGACCGAGCCGGCCGACGAAGAACGGCCGGATGAGTGGCCTTCCGGGATCGGTGCGTGGTGGATCGGAGCGGCTGGACGCCGCCAGGCCGACAGCCCGCAGCGTGACTTCTACGAGTCGACCCAGCGTGAATGCACGACGGGCAAGACCGTCTCGACGAGCGGACTGCTGCCTGGCGAGTTCTCGGCGGCGACGTTCCGCTTCAATGTCTGAGGCTGATGGTGTGAAGCGGCATCACGTGTCGTCGTCGGCGATCGCATCTGTCGGGTACGACGATGCCACCGGGACGCTGGAGGTCGAGTTCCGTTCCGGCGAGCTCTACCGGTACTTCGACGTCGACTCGGAGGACGCGGACGACCTGCTCGAGGCCGAGAGTCCCGGCGCGTATCTCAACGAGTGGATCAAACCCCGGTACCGGTACGAGCACATCTGAACGATGGGGGCGCGTCGTGCCCGTCCGAGATCGGCGGAAGCGCCTAGAGCGGAATGAGATGGCCCCACGGTGTGCGGGCGAGCCCGGACATGACGGCATACGCGTAGAAGCTCGCGAGCATGCATCCCATGGCGAGCGCCCACACCAGGACGAAATGCAGCTTCCGCACCGTCAGCTGCACCACGATGGCGCACGACAGCGCGACGATCATCGACAGCACGGAGACCACGACGATGCCGGTGTAGGAGCCGGTGCTCGAGGCGAGCAGATCCTCGTCGGAGCAGACCCCTTCGGCGCCCGCGCAAGCCCAGTAGCTCACGATCAGCGGGATGATGAGGAACCAGGTGATGGCGGCCGGCACGAGCAACAGGTAGGCCACCGTGGCCTCGTACCACGGCACCTTCGGTTGCGGCATCGCGTGCCCGGTGGGGAACTTGCGGACGAGCTCCATGGACGGGTTCTCCCTGCGGTCATCTCCGCAGTCACCCTACGGCGCGTGGGGAGCGCCCCGGAGCGGGATTTCGCGCTGGAGCGAACGAGCGTCGGGACGGTGCCGGCCGGAACCGGGCACCGTCCCGCATGGGGTTGCTGCCGGTGAGCGGGCCGCGCCGGGGAGCCCGTCACCCGCTGGTCGGAACCGTCAGAGAACGAGGATGAGGATGACGATCACGGCGATGATGAGCGCCAGGATGGCGATCGTGCGGGTGTTCACCGGGCCTCCTGATGAGTGGACGATCAGATCCACGGGATCTTTCCCTCGGAAGCGGCGACGGCAAACCTGCCGCCTTCAGCCGGCTTCTCGGTCAGCTCGCCGCGTGGCGTTCTGCGGCATCGTCGATCCCCCGCGCCAGTTCGATGTCGGCCTCGGTCACCCCCCCGGCGGAGTGGGTCGACAGGATGAAGGTCAGGGTCCGCCAGCGGATGTCGATGTCGGGATGGTGGTCCATCGTCTCGGCCACCAACGCGACGTCGTCGACGGTGCGGATGGCGCTGAGAAAGTCCGGCGCCGTGACCGTCCGGGTGATCGATGCTGCGTCGCCGTCCCAGCCGGGCAGATTCGCCAGGGCGGTACGGACGCCGTCGTCGCCGAGCAGTGCCATGGTGCGCTCCTCGAGGCAGGGGATGCCGTCGTTCACCACGCTTGGCGGGGAACATCAGGTCTGCGCCTGGTGATCCACCGCTGCGCATGGTGTGGCGTGATCAAACGACGGCGTTCGAAGGCGGAGGGTCGGGTTCGGTGCGTTTGTCGCGGCGCCGGATCCTGGATCCGAGCCAGACGATGGGATCGAAGGATCGGTCGACTACGCGCTCCTTCATCGGGATGATCGCGTTGTCGGTGATCTTGATGTGTTCGGGACAGACGTCGGTGCAGCACTTGGTGATGTTGCACAGGCCGATGCCGGCCTGCTCTCGGGCCAGCCGGCGACGGTCGTTCGTGTCCAGCGGATGCATGTCGAGTTCGGCGTAACGCAGGAAGAAGCGCGGGCCGGCGAAGGCGGGCTTGTTGTCCTCGTGGTCGCGGATCACGTGGCAGACGTTCTGGCAGAGGAAGCACTCGATGCACTTGCGGAACTCCTGGCCCCGCTCGACATCCTCCTGCTGCATGCGGTAGGTGCCATCGGGCTGACGCGGCTCCGGAGCAAACGCCGGTAGCTCGGCCGCCTTCCGGTAGTTGTAGGAGACGTCGGTGACCAGGTCGCGCACCACGGGGAAGGCCCGCAGTGGTGTCACGGTGATGGTCTCGGTGGGCTCGTACTCCGACAGCCGCGTCATGCACAGCAGGCCGGGCCGGCCGTTGATCTCGGCGCTGCAGGACCCGCACTTGCCCGCCTTGCAGTTCCAGCGGATCGCCAGGTCGGGCGCCTCCGTCGCCTGGATCGCGAACATCACGTCCAGCACCACCATCCCCTCGCCGACCGGGACGGTGTAGTCCGAGAACGATCCTCCCTCCGCGGTGCCCCGCCAGACCCGCATCATGACCGTTCGCTCGGCCATCCCTTACGCCTCCTCGAAGAGCGCCCGCAGCTCGGCGGGCATCTCCGGGATCGGCTCCTGCGTGAT